>JALWJV010000048.1 GCA_026996955.1 Deltaproteobacteria bacterium | reverse complement strand
TCAGGTAATGTATTTTTTGCAAGGGCAGGGGCGTTCATAAGTCAACAGTGAAGCTCATTTACAGATTTCAGGAGAATGGCCATACTGTCTATTGCGCAACCTATGCACAATGTATGCCTAAAAAGTCCAGCTAAAGGACAAGTTGGCAATGTGGGCATCTCCCTTATAGGTGCCGTCAAGAGCAGGGGTTGCCTCCTTGCCCACCTTGGCATCTTCAACTGCCACATAGGAGTATGCTGCATCAACTGTCAGGTGATTCCATGTCCAGCCCAGGCCGAAGCCGAAAATATGGCGGTCATTGGTGGAAAGTGATGGATCCCTGTAATCATCATCAATTGGTGACTCATCCCACGCGTATGAAAGACGGAATGTCCACTGATCATTGAAATAATACTCTGCACCAAAACGGATGCACCATACGTCATCCCATTTCTTGGGGTTCTCAACAATACCGGCTTGGCCGCTTCCCGGCGCTTTATCGTAATTGAATTTGAGATTTTCATAAGCTGACCACTGGGTCCACAGCAACTCCCCTGAGAATCTAAATTTTTTAAGCATGGTTGTTGATACAGCAAGAGACAGTGTGGCCGGGAGGTCCATGGGCAAGGTTAAATCACTTTTAGGGAAAAGGCCCTTCATAACTGCGTCGTAAGGAGGTGGCAGTGCAGGAAGCTGATATTTTGCATCTCCGTCTAGTCTGGTGCTTACATGTGAATGATATGTGATTCCAAAAGTCCAGTCATCAAACGGCACGGCCATTGCTGACAGAACATAACCTGCCCCCCAGTCATCCCCCTCAATCTTGGTATAGACATCTCCCAGACTGGTTGAGATAAATTTCCGCATCTCAGCTTCCGCATAAACCACCTGAAGGCCGACCGAAAGAGAGAGCCAGTCAAACACCTTTCCAGAAATGGCAGGGGTGATATAGACAGTGGACAGCTCTGTGTACTGTGCATAAGTGCGTCCTTCCCAGTCATTGTCCCATTCAGTGGTAAGCCCATAAGGGGCATTAACAGCAAGTGAAACACCGAACCTGTTCATGAACGGCATTGCTCCATACATATAGGGTACGGGATAAGCAATATGCTTGAGATTAGGGTCATCCCCATCATTATCAAGCTCCATTGATGGAAAAATCAGGGCGCCGCCAGCAGTAACAGTGGGCCGCTCCATAAGGGCAGCACCGGCCGGATTGAACCAGGCGCATTCTGCAACATCATACCTGGCAGACATTGCTCCGCTGTTACCGGTTGTTTTGGCAGAAAGTTCATTAAACAACTGAAAACCTGCTGAATACGCTACAGAGGCTGTAAAGACAAGCGACAGCAGCGTAACCAGCACCAGAGAAAAACTTGCTGATTCTTTAAACATAATTCCCTCCCAGTTAATGAATATTTGCAAAATATAATTACCCCTTCCCTAACATATTGCTGAAATCTCAAAGTGTTAGAACCAGAATAATGCATTTTTGAGTATTGCGCAATCACACAAGGCGGGATTGAATAATGGTTTGCCATTTATGACATTCCTTGGCAACACCATTTCCGGAAAACATAACTCCAAAAACTAAGGGGGCCATAAAGGCCCCCCTTGATTAAGGATTCAACAATTTTACTTCTTATCTAAAACGAATAGGTTACAAAACCCATGAGGAACTGGGCAGTGTTGTCCTCATCGCCATAGACATAGGGATCGTCATCGTCAAAATGAGTGAAGTAGTAGTTCAGACCGAGCCCGATACCATTATCAAACATGTAGTTTGTGCTGATAGAGAAATCGATCTGCTGGTAATCCAGGTTTGAGTACTTGTCTATGCCGTTTATGTAGGCAACGTCATAGAGGTAGGGCTGGAGAGTATTCTGCCCGGCGGATGTCATGGTATAAGCATCCAGTTTGGCATCTCCAGTTGGATACATGCTGTCAAAGTCCAGCTTGTCTATATCACCGCGACCGATTGTCCAGTTGAAATCAGTAGTGATACTCCAGTTGGGAAGTATCTGGTAGGCGATGTTGGCAACGATTGAATGGGCCTCAGAGTAGTAATCCATGTCAGTTTTTTCCGAACCATACTGGTCGGATGTGATGAAGTTACCTCAGCCGTCGTAGATGGCTATACAGTATTGCGAGTCATAACTGTCATACATGTATGTATAGCCACCTGAAATGGTAAGGTTCCTGATTGGATTAGCCATGATATTGAGGCCAGTCATAAGGAAGTTGTTGTTCCAGTCCCTTCCGTCAATCTCGCCATTCTTTGAATAGCGGTATTTTACATGGAAGTTAGCGTTAAGCATTGACATGGCGTTCCAGTAGGTCTTGAACTTGACCTCGTAGATCTGGTCAGGCCTGTTGGAACGGTCCGCTGTACGTTTATCGTAGATAGCTGGGCCATAGGCACGTTCTATATCATAATAATCATCAAGATCACCCTTGGATCCATACTCACCGTAAGATCCGTCGGGTGTACATGTAGCATCATTCAATCTGTATGCATCATCAATGAAGGCAAACTTGGTATCAAGTGCAAACTTCAATGAATGACTGAAATGATAATCAGCTCCAAATTTAAACAGATGCTCCTTTGTGCTCTCAGGCACGTGATGGTGAGCATAGTGATCTCTGTTCTCCTTGGTAAATTCATATTCACCGTTGAGTTTCAGGTTACGAAGCACGCGCCATGCAGCGCTGAGCCCTATCTTAAAATTATTACTGTCATAGCCTGATACACGCTCAGATTCCAGCTCCAGGTACTCTTCTACCTCTGCAGGATCGGCACCATGAGCTACATAGGCCTCTGCGAGGGTAAGGCCGTCATCGGCTCCACCTTCATTCTCAAGCTCTTCCTTTTCAACAAAGACATCCGAATTATCCAATGCCTGGTACTTGCCAAAAATATTAATGGTGAGTCCATGAGTTACGTGCGTAGTTATTTTGCCACCAAACGTATTATCTTTTAAACGCAATGTATCATCATAATTTCCTGTAAGGGCATCATAGGCACCTCTTGTAGAAATATTTTCATTGCTTGAGTAAAGATAATAAGCATTTAATGTTGTATGCTCACTTACATCCCAACGGAACTTGGCATTGTGTTTATCTCTACGGTTTTCAGGAACACGTGAATAGGGAAGTTCACCAGTACGGTCATTATACTGAACCCGATTCTGAAAATCTTCCACGGTCCCATTCCTGGTCCTGTTATACAGCATCTCCATGTCTTCATTATCAACATTGAACTCTCTGTGGCGATAGGAGTAACTGAACGCCATAGTGCCGATCCGGAGATTTACGTCAGGACCATAATCATTGTTGATCTCCTTTATCTGCTGGGTATCAGAAACAATATGACAGGCACGGCACTTGCTGTTGGTCATGGCCTGCTTATCTCCCGCCCGCTGTTCATACCTATGATGGAAGGAAATTCCCAGCTCAGGGATCTGAGGAATGTGGAAGTCAACTGAATGATTAAACAACTGCCTGCTGATGGCGTACTGATTTGTCGGATCAAGATCAGTATGATACACGGATGCAGTACCAATAGTGTTAGCACCGCCGGTGTCATATGTGATACCGGTCACAGGATCTGTTCCAGAGCGGGGAGACTGTCCCGCCGCACTTCCCGAACCACTGAACACATGGGCCTCCAGATTGCTGAGGCTATCATGACCCAGCCTGTGATACAAACGGCTGTAATCAGCCTTATAAACAACTACTCTCTTAAGGGACAACATTCCCTCATAATCCTGATCATTCACATCCCGGTAAAGACCATCAAAATTGATGGCCCATCCGTCTTTTTCGGCATTTATGTCACCGCCAAAGACGCCTGTCCATCTCTTTCCAACAAGGGCATTGTACTCCAGGCCACCCTTTGAGCCACTCTCATCTGCATGAAGCCTTCCCTGAGCAGTCCATGTAGTACCTGCCTTGAGAGAACCTTCGTACCATGCACTTTCATCTTCAGCGGCTGCCACTGATGCCCCGATAATTGCCAGGGCAAAAACCGCCATTACAAGAGTATATGTAATTCGTTTCATTACTGTTCACCTCCCTGGTTAACGGGTTAGACCATGCCCGCTGGTAACAGACTGCGATGGCATGTCAGAACCATGCACATTCTGATGACACTGGGTACATTTAGTCATGAATGATTTCTGGAAGCCAAACTGGGTACCATAAATTACGCTGCGGGTATCAACAGTTGAGGCATTTGGCCCCCCGCCGGGAATACTGTGACTGTCCACATTATTGGAAGCCCTTGCCGCATGGAAGTGCGCCTCATGACACTGCAGGCACAGGAACGGCTCTTGCTGCTGGAGCAGGTTGTTTGCGATGGTTCCATGTGGTGAGTGACACATGAGGCAGTTTTCAACAACCGGATCATGCTCAAATACGAATGGACCCTGGTAGCGGGTGTGGCAGGTGAGACAGAGATCGTTGAGACGCTCATCTGTCTTAAGCATTCCCTCATCCATGCACTGGCTGCCGTGAGGATTATGACAGTCAGAACAGGACATCTTGCCTTCCTTTACAGGATGGTGAGAGGCAAGGTACATCTGCGCTATTACATCAGGATGACACTCCTTGCAAAGCTCTGTCTCCTGCTTCTTTGCAAGAAGATGCTTGACCCTATTATCATGGACCTTATGACATTTGGTACAGGCAACATCATACTCTGCATGTACAGAACCTGGCCAGTTCATCTGTGCGCCAATGGTATGACACTGTGTACACACGCCAGCTACTTCCTCAGCCTCAAGTCCTTCATGGCCAAACTTCAGGATCTTCTCTGTATCGCCATCACCGTCCACATGGGCAGAGCCGGGACCATGACATGACTCACAGCCTGTCTGGTATCCACCTGCCACCTCAAAGGAGGCGATGCTCATGTGAATGTTATACTTGTCGTTTTGGAAATCTTCGTGACATTCCAGGCAGGTCTCACTCCCTACATAAGTAGCGCCAGGCTCTACTTCAGGAGCCTTTATCACGCTTGCCCGCTGCTCAAGAGGATTTTCCACCATCTTGCAGCCGGCTATAAGGGCGATTCCTGCAAAAATTATGAGAAATCTTTTAACCATTATTCCCTCCTGGTTCCCTAAACAAATTGAGGTTCAATTATTACAGATATCTTATGATGCGAAATAACCCTCTCCCACAAGCGTATCCCGCACCATGAAAGCCGTAAGCCACTTTATTTCGAAATCGCCAAAGTACTTTTTATCACCTCCTTTCACTCTCCTTCAATTAACTGTTATCCAAACAAAAAAAGCCACGGTATCTTTGGCAAAAAGACCGTGGCTTCTAAAACTTGCCCCCAATGTAGTTTAATGTTCCATTTTGAAACATTAACCCCGAGCTCACCTGTTGGAAATTCCTCCGGAATCCCGCACAGGTTTCACATCAGGGCTTTATTAATTATTTCATGACTCCGATTAATTCGGATCATACAAGCTCCCAACCCTGCAAGAAAATTTTCTCTCAAAAACAAAGTAAACAGCAAACCAGCATGACCAGATTATTCAAATCCTGCGCCCCGTGGCGCTCCTCTAAAAACTCATGCACAGAATTTTAACTTTTGTACATTATTTATTGGTATGTCATAAATAAATCCGGCTGTCAAGATACAATACAATATTATTACCATTTGAAATACAATAAACATTCAAGATTCAGCCATAAACATATTATCGGTGTGGTGTGGAAAAATAATTAACAAAAATCCCCCTGATCCATAAAATTAAGACCTTTTCTGCCTTGACTTAATCCTGTTACATTGTAATATCCTGAATGAATCTCCATTCATTTCCTCAAACACAACTACCATGAAAGTTGCGGACAAACACGACAAAATTATCCAGGCGGCCATCCGCGTATTTGCGCGCAACGGTTTTTTTAACTCCAGGATTGCAGAAATTGCTAAAGAGGCCCATGTTGCTGACGGGACAATATATCTCTACTTCAACAACAAGTACGACATACTCATCACCATTTTTGAAGAAGAGATGGGCAAGATTATAGCCAATGTAAAACAGGAACTTGCCAAAATAAGTGATCCCTGTGAGCAGCTCAAGAAATTCGCCCTGATGCACCTCTCTCTCATGGAAGAAAAGCGCGAGCTTGCGGAGGTGATCCAGGTAGAGCTGCGTCAAAGCAGCAAGTTCATGAAGGATTACCGCAACAAGAAGTTTGTGGAATACACCAATATTATTGCAAACATATTAATCTCCGGCCAGGAACAGGGGCTGTTCAGAAAAGATGTGGTACCAGAGATATTCAAGAGGTCTTTTTTTGGTGCCCTTGACGAGATGTCCAGGTTCTGGGTCCTTTCCTCAAACAAGAAGTTCAGTGTCAAAAAGGCTGCAGAGCAGATAAGCAGTTACTTTCTGGAAGGCACCATAACAAGTGCGGCAAAAGAAAACCGATCCTGCAGCCGCTAACCCTGTCACCGCAGTGAACAACCCTGAACCCTTTGGCGCATATCGTAGCCTGATCCCCAATTTTGACAGCTTTACAGACCATCTCTCAAAACCACTTGCCCCGTTTATCAGATTAAACACCCTTAAGGCTGATGAGCAGCAGATCATAAACAGGCTGCAATCAGAGGGAGTCACCCTGGAGCCTACTCCTGTGCAGTGGCTTTACAGGGCGCACAGCCAAAATGAGCTTCGAAGCGGCCCATCATACTATCTTGGCCTGACATATCCCCAGGCACTTTCCTCTGCCCTGCCTGTCCTTGCACTTGATGCCAGGCCCGGCCAGGCAGTGCTTGATATGTGTGCCGCACCCGGTGGAAAGACCACACACCTTGCCCAGATAATGGAGGACACAGGGGTAATCCTTGCAAATGATCGCAAATATGGCAGGCTTACAGCGCTCATGGCAAACATAAAGCGCCTTGGTATCACCAACACGGTCATTTCAAACAGCAGAGGGGAATTTTTGGCTCCGGGGCTTAAATTTGACAGGGTTCTGGTGGATGCACCGTGTTCAGGTGAGGGCAGGTACAGGCTTTTTCAGGATGGCAGCCTGAGCCACAAAAAGCCTGGCACCACTGACCTTCCAGCCATCCAGAAAGGTCTGCTCCTGAAAGGATTTGATCTTCTGAGACAGGGGGGCAGGCTTGTGTATTCAACATGCACACTGAATCCAAAAGAAAATGAAGAAGTGGTAAATCACCTGCTTAAAAAACGAAACGCCAGCATTGAACCCTGGACTCCACCAACAAGGTGGCACCCAGGCATAACGGAATGGGACGGCAGGCAGTACAGCATGCAACTTGAAAATACCAGGAGATTCTATCCCCATGAAATCGACTCAGTGGGCTTCTTCGTGGCCGCAATTCGTAAACAGTGACACCAGGCAGGCACTGCTTGATTTCTGGGAACAGAGATTCGGTGTGCCTCCAGCGGTATTCAGCCCCTTTGACATAACGGCATCATCCAGGGTAACTTACCTGATCCGCAAGTCACCACACCTTGCAGGGCTGGCATCCCTGCGCATAACCAGGGTTGGCCTGCCATTTACACGAAATGCTGGCAGACATCTGAAACCTGTTACCGAGGCAGTCCAGCTTTTCGGCTCCTATGCCACGCGAAATGTAGTCAGCATGAGGCTTCAAGACATTGTAAAACTCTGCAGGGAAGAAGAACTGAAACTTCAGCTTGACACAGACTCAGGTTTTGTTTTTTTGGAGGAAAATGGATACTTCTGGGGATGTGCCCTGTTCCTGGAACCGGACAGGCTTATCTGCAGGCTTCCCAAAAACATCAAAAAAGAGCTGATCAAGTTACACAGCAAAACATGAACCCTGCAACAGACATGCAACCCTCTGTACCCAGTGCAACCATTTTGTTGCATAGACAAACTTCCAAAACACACTCCAGGTAACATAAATTGTCGGTGTGTTTTGCAAGTTGCCTTCCATCTAATTATATTTATGCCAAATGGAATATCCACAAGGACATAAGAGCCATATCCAAACCCTTTATGACCGGATTGCACTGTCAGGGTCTGCCAAACATCATGTCGCAAGCTCTTAAATATATTCTCCTCCCACTATTTTTTACTATAAGCTTAATATCAATAACCCAAGCTGATTTTCTTATCATGAAAAATGGGGATAAAATCAGTGGAGAAATCCAGTCCATGACCCCTAGCCAGGTTGTAATCCACCTCCCTTATGCGGGCAACATCAATGTTACCCGTTCTGAAATTTCAGAAATTCATACAAGCACACCTGTCATGATCATGCTTAAAGACAAGACACTTGAATTTGGCAAATTTAACTGCCAAAAGACGGGAAGGACGATTATCCTTGACACAGTGACTGGAGAAGAACATGAATATCCTCTATCATCAGTAACTTATATAAATCCACCCCCTCATATTGCCGGAGAGGGTACCTATTTTTCAGGTGAAATCAATTTAGGCGGGGAATTCAAAGAGGGAAACACTGTCTCCACCAAAATTGGCGTTGATTTTAACACTCAGTACGACAAAGGAATACGGCGCTGGCTCTTTAATGGAAAGGCTCAATGGGAAAGCAAGAACCGGACAAACACGGAAGAAAACTGGTTTCTGCAGGGACGATACAACAGACTCTTCAAGCCAAAATGGTACACCCTGGGCAACATGTCCCTTGAATATGACAAGTTTAAAGGGCTGGATCTGCGATCTGTAAGCGGTGGAGGCGTCGGTTACAGATTTTTTGATGAACCGGAACGCAGACTTTCCATTGAAGGCGGGCCCAACTTTGTTTTTGAAAATTACAAGGAGACCGGGAAGAGCTATTATCTTGCCTTCCGGGAGGGCGGTCAGCTACAGTATCCTTTCTTTCGCAATAGACTATTTTTCTACCATAACCATTCTTTGCTACAGGGCATTTCTGATACTGCCCAGCTCTCTATCAGAACCAGCACAGGCTTCAAAATTCCTATTGGCATCCTAGGCATCCATACTGCGCTTCAGCTTGACTGGAACTGGGACAAAGAACCATCTCCAGGGCGTAAAAATTCTGACACCACACTTACCCTTAAAGGTGGCTATGGCTGGTAAGGCCTTCACCTGTCTGAACAATCGCTTAACTCAGGCTTTACATTTAATGGTCCCAATATTGCATCGTCTCCTGTATCAGTTCATATCAATTTACCAGAACTTACTAATTACATCAAATTTCATTAGCAAGGGGGGTGATTAACAGATCAATCATCACAATTTTGTTGTGTTCATTATTGTATTGTTTTTTAAGGGGAACTTACATAATTTATTCAAGGGGGGAACATGAACCACATTCACAAAAATGTCCTGATTGGAATCAGCCTGCTGTTTTTATGCATCAGTGTACCGGCATTTGCAGGAGGAGTGGCTCCTGACCAGGAACTTGCCGACCTTAAAGCACAGATGAAGGTAATGATGGAGCGCATCAGGCAGCTAGAGGCACAACAGACGCAGCAGCCCAGCTCGTCTGCGGAAGTCCAGGAACTTCAGAAAAAAGTTGCGGACCTTGAAGCCTACAAGAAAAAGGCAAGCCAAACCAAGGCATACTGGAAAAACGGCTTCCGTCTGGAATACAAACCCGCTGACAGCGAGTACGAATACAAGATGCGCATAAGGGCGGGGGTGCAGTTCCGCTATACGTATGTTGACACTGACAATGACGTTCCCAGCAACGCTGAGAATTACAGCTCTATACTTGCAAGAAGACTCAGGCTCTTTGTTGACGGCACGGCACCCACGTCTGACTGGAAATACTATTTGCACATACAGCTTGAGCCCCAGGGTAAAGTCAACACTCATGATGCCTTCATACAGTGGCAGAAGTATAAATTTGCCAAGGTCCAGTTTGGCCGCATGAAGATACCGTACAGCATGGAGTACTGGCAGAGCGGATTCATGCAGAACGGCGCTGACCGTACAATATTTACAGGTGATTCTGAGTATGATTATGACCAGTTCGGACAGCGCACCTATGACATTCCAGGAGATAATGCCAGGCTCCGCGTTGGCAATCTGGTGGATAAAAACAACGGCTTTCCAACCGGAGGCATGCTGCTATACCGCTCCCAGGGTATCAATGTAAACGGCACGGTTGATATGTTCGGACTCAAACAGTTCCTTGCCTACTGGACCGGTATTTACAACGGCCGCGACACCAGGGGAGTCACCAACGGAAATTCAGACATGCTCTACGTGGGCAGGCTGGGCATAAACTTCCTTTCAGGTTCTGATCCAAAGGGACCACTGGGGCCAAAGGGATTCAGAAATTACTTCATGCAGGGTGATTATGGGTATAACACCAAGCCGCTGGCATCCTTCGTAATGGCCTCATTTTACAACAGAACCACAGCGCCTAAATATTATAACGCTACCTTGAACGCTAGCGATAAATTTAACAGGGGCACCACCACATCAGACAAACATGATGCCTCCAACTACGGTTTCAATGGCTGTTTCCTGTTCAGGTACATGGGATTCTCCGCAGACCTGGAAGCTGGCTGGGAAGAGTTCATACAGGCTCCTGGCAAAGATCTGGAGCAGACCTGGGACCGCTGGGGCGCCCGTGCAAACCTCGGATATTTCATTGTGCCAAGAAAGTGGGAAGTTACTTTCAAGTTTGCACACATGAATCGGCTTGATAATGCCAATGCGGTTAACAGCCTCGAAAGCGGGCTGGGCCTTGTGGAACTGGACGATGGATATGTAGTTGAAAAAGACATGCAGCAGTACAGGCTGGGGGTAAACTGGTATCTTCACGGTTTCAACCAGTACATAAGTGCTGAAGTTGGACTGTTCCACAGGAATTTTGACAAGATTTCAGATGCGGAAGCAGCCTTGGTAGGTGTAACACCATCTGATTCCAACGACAGCCAGGATGACGTCCGCTTCAGGATTCAGTATCAGCACTGGTTCTAATTTTCAACCTGACGCATAATCCACCAATCCAGAAGGCGGCCAGATGGCCGCCTTTTTTCAGATCCTGTCACACCTTGATGAGCCAAGCAACATGTCCAGATCATCACCCATCTCATCGGCATATTCACTGATGGGATAGGTTTTACCGCAGTCCTGACACCTCAGGACAACAGCCCTTCAACGAAGACATAGTTCGATTTTACCGTCACATTTACGGCACCTGACCCTTATCTCCGGTCTTCTCCTGAAAAACATTTTAAAAATCTCCTTAAAAGCGAATAATGTTGGTGTCCATATAAACTATACACTCTGCTACATCCAGTCATCCAGCACTATCATTAAGCGTGCTATTAATGTTGACAATGTTCACATATTTGTCTACTTCATTAATGTAACTGTTCAGCGTATTCATCTTGATAAGGTTGGTAAATGGTCCTGTTTTTCCGTTCCGGTGAATAATTTCTTGTTTTTCAAAAATGGTAAAACCCAATATTATAAAAATATATTTGGATACCTGCGCTTTTAATCGCCCATTTGATGATCAAATTCATCTGGATGTTAGATTTGAGGCTGAAGCAAAGATTCACATTCAAGATAACATAAAACAAGGTAAATTAGAATTAGTATGGTCGTATATACTAGACTACGAAAATAGTGTTAATCCATTTCCATTTAGAAAAATTACTATTCAAAAATGGAAGGATTTAGCCAGTGTTTATATTACGGAAAACGACAAGATACTATCAACCGCAAACAGTTTAATGAAAAAAGGTTTGAAATCCAAAGATGCTTTACATCTGGCCTGTGCAATTGAAGGCCAAGCAAAATATTTTATAACAACTGACAAGAAGATCATAAAAAGAATGGCTGGTTTCAACAGAATTGTAGTCATCAATCCAATAACATTTATAGTGGACAATTATGGAGATAAAGAATGCTAACAGATAGTGAAATCAGGGTCAAAGGGATAGAGATACTTATGAAGGAATTAGGAGAAGTCCAAACAGAACGATTTATAACTTTACTCATCCGGGAGCCATTTAATTATACAGAATGGCAACGGGATTTATGGGCAGATATTCCAGTGGATATATTAAGCAAACGTGCAATGGAATTCATAGAAAAAGAAGGCTGACAAAAGGCTGCCCAGCAAACCCTGTTTTCAAAAATTTGCATACATCATGATCATGTACAAAAGGCACCATAGTGCAAAATCATACTTACAGAACAGCCTCCCCTTCGCGTTCTTTGCGACTTTGCGGTTCATTTTTTGTGTCTATTAAGCGTGGCAAATGGTCTTGTTTTGGAGTGACTCTGAAGAATTTCGTAGTTTTTCCTGGTGAAGCGCAGCCAAAAAATCGCGTCTGTCTGAGCGAGGGACGAGCGAGTTTCGCGATTTTGGCGTAGCAAGCCTTGGAAAAACAAGAAATTATTCACCGGAACGGAAAAACAAGACCATTTGTCATCCTTCATTAACATAACCGCGCTGGACAGTTACCATTTTCTACCGTTTGATTACCTTGAGCAGCACCAGTCCAGGTATTGCAGCCCCGGCACAAAGCAGAAAAAACATTGGCCAGCCGGTCCACTCTGCAATGTATCCCGTAGGCGCAGAGGCAAGCACACGGGGAATTCCCATGAGGCTTGAAAGAAGGGCATACTGGGTTGCAGTAAACCTCTTGTTGGTAATGCTTGCCATAAAGGCCACATAGGCAGCAGTGCCCATGCCACCGCAGAAATTCTCACCTGCTATTGCAACAGCAAGCATGCCAAGGCTGTGCCCCACATAAGCCAGCACAGCAAAACCGGTGGTGGAAACTGCCTGCAAGATCCCGAACACCCAGAGGGAGCGCCAGATGCCAAGCCGAAGCATAATCACGCCACCGGCAAGCCCACCTGTAATGGTTGCCCAGAACCCGAAAAGCTTTGCCACTGCCCCAATTTCTGTCTTTGAAAAACCAAGGTCAAGATAAAAGGGCATGGTCATGGTGGTAGCCATCTGGTCACCAATCTTGTAAAGCAGAATAAACGCCAGGATTGCAACTGCCCCATCACGGGAAAAATACTCTACAAAGGGCTGAATCACTGCCTCACGAAAGGATACTGGCGTACCCTCTGCCACCCTAGGCTCACGGGCGGCAAGGGTTGTTACAATCCCCACAGACAGTGTTGCTGCCATGATAAGATAGACCTGGCTGAAGGGTATGTGATCTGCCAGGATAAGACCTCCGCTTCCTGCCAGAAGCATGCCTACCCGGTAGCCGTTTACATAAAGTGATGACCCCAGGCCAAGCTCATTATCAGTCAAATCCTCCCTCCGGTATGCATCCACCACAATATCCTGTGATGCGGAAAAAAACGTGACCAACATTGCCACAAAAGCCACCATCCAGGGGGATTTGCCAGGCTCTGTGAAGCCCAGGGCTGCAATGGAAACCATAAGAAGGCACTGAATCACCAGGAGCCAGCCCCGGCGCCTTCCAAGAAACGGAAGGGTAAACCGGTCAAGGACAGGTGCCCATAAAAATTTCAGGGTATATGGAAGGCCCACCAGGGAAAAGAGGCCGATGACCCCGAGATCCACCCCCTCCTCCTTCATCCAGGCCTGGAGAACAGAGAGGGTAAGCAGCAGGGGCACACCACAGGAAAACCCCATTACAAAGGCAACTGCCATCTGTTTTGAAAAAATGGATTTTTTTATTGAAGACATTTCTGGCTGGATAACTGAGCAGGCCCCGGGTTTACATTGATTTTAACATCCTGATAAGTTAGGTTAAGTTTTTTCAGATGACTAAAAAAGATAAAGACAGAGGATAATCATGGCAGTTAACCCTGAAACCCTATTTGTAAAAAAACCCTGTTATATAACAGGAAAACTCGTTCCTGATACAGACCGGGAACGTATTCGGCAGAAGCTTGCCCAGTACCTTGTTGAAGAACTTGGCTACCGCCTGTCAGATTTCGTACTTGACCGTGAGATACACCTTGAAATCAAGGGCTGCAAGGTCATTGCCCTGGTTGACATCTCAATAGTGATTGATGACCGGTACCTGATGATTCTAAGGGGCGGACCAGGATCAGTAGTTACCAGAGAGGCAGGCACTGTCTCTGCGGCAAGGCTTCTGGTCCCTGATTATATAGTGCCCTGGGCAGTACAGGCAAACATTTTTGATGCCGCCTTTATAAACGTAAAAAAGAAAAAGGCAGTTGCCTATGGCTGGGATGCAATTCCAACAAGAAAGAAGCTGCTGGAGCTGACATCAGACTGGCCGCCTCCAAAGCTTCCGGAAAGCCGCATCCCTGCCGAGAGGCAGATTCTCTACTCTTACGACACCCACGGATGACAGAACAGGCTTACGACATCAGGTGATGTCATAATCTGCAAGTAGCGCAAAAACTCCAAGACTGCCATGGACGGTGCCAGGCCACGCGCCCTCTCCAGCCGCTCAATTTACCTTGCCTGCCTTGCAGGGATATTATCCACTGCCCTGTTTCCGCCTGCAGGCATGTGGTTTCTGGCACCAGTTGCAATCACTCCCCTGCTGGCTGCAGTGCATAAACAGAAGTGGCAGGCTGCATTCAGGACCGGCTGGATCTATGGCCTGGTATATTTTGCACTGCTGGTGTGGTGGCTGGCACCCACAATCTCACGTTTCGGAGACCTGCCCATATGGGCTGCATGCCCGGTGATCGGGCTTCTGGTCTGTTACCTTGCCCTGTTTCCTGCTGCTTGGTGCGGCCTTGCAGCAAAGGCAGGCAGGCAGGACAGGACCGGACTGCCCCTTGCAGTTACTCTTTCTCTGCTGTGGGGAGGGCTTGAATGGCTGAGAGGCTGGATGCTTTCAGGGTTCCCTTGGGGAAGCCTTGCATACTGCCTCTCTCCCCAGCCCCTTCTGTTTCAGATCGCTGAAATTACGGGACCCTATGCAATAAGTTCGGTCCTGGTATTCCTCAACCTGATTATCTTCAATACAACAATAAATTTCAAAAAGGGCAGGCAGGAAGCAGCAAAAATCATCATCCACATCAGCACAGCCCTTGTGCTCTGCAGTGCCATTCTGATATACGGTGCACTGAGATACAAAGAGGTCTCTGCAAACGACCGGGAGTTTCCTGGGGTGGGGGCTGCTGCCATACAGGGCTCTCTTGCCCAGGAACTCAAGTGGGAGCCAGGCCTTCAGCATCATACAGTTGAGCTGTACAAGAAACTTACCCTTGAGGCTGTCAAATCCCTTGAACATGGCGGAGAGGAACGTATAATTATCTGGCCGGAGACTGCCCTGCCGTTCTTCTTTCAGGATGATGGAATACTTTCCCGCATGGTCAGGGAAGTTGCCATTGATTCCAAAAGCCCCATAATCTTTGGAACCCCTGCATACCAGGTGACAGCAGATGGCCATGACCCGGTTTATTTCAACAGGGCCTGCTTAATAGGTCCGGATGGAAAATCCCTTGGATGCTATGATAAGCGGCATCTGGTTCCCTTCGGGGAGTACCTGCCCTGGGGACCTTTAACTTCATGGGCAAGGTCGCTTGTGCCTGCTGCCGGAAACTTTTCCGCTGGCAGAAGCGCAGCCCCGCTGGTTTACGGGCCCATAAAGACAGGAGTGCTTATCTGCTTTGAAAGCATCTTCCCCGAAATAGCAAGGCAGAGCGTGCTTGAAGGCGCAAACCTGCTTGCAGTAATTACCAATGACTCCTGGTTTGGAGACACCGGGGCCCCGTGGCAGCATGCACAGATGGCGGCTTTCCGGGCAGTGGAGACTAGGAGGTGGCTTGTTAGGGCAGCCAATACAGGAGTAAGTGAAATAATCGCCCCCACCGGACAGGTAGTTGCAAAATCCAGCCTTTTCAGGCAGGATATTGTAACCGGATACCCGCACTTGCGGCATGACCTGACAGTCTATTCCAGGACTGGAGACATGCCCTTTCTGATAGTTGTGGTACTGGCAGTGGTGGGGAGATATATTCAGACCCGAAAAGATCGTATATATTCAATGCGGTAAAAGGTCTTGTTTTGGAGTGACTCTGAATAATTTCGTAGTTTTTCTTGGCGAAGCGCAGCCATAAAATCGCGTCTGTCTGAGCGAGGCACGAGCGAGTTTCGCGATTTTGGCGGAGCAAGCCTTAGAAAAACAAGACCTTTTACCAACCTTCATAAAAATAATATTACCGTTGATTTGCTGAACAGTTACAAAAGTTCTGTATCCAGGAGATAACACAAGATGAGTTCTGCACATAGCGATATTACCATTACAATTCAGGAACTTAAGGACAAACTCAAGGACATTGGAAGCCGTCTTGAACTGTTAAGAGGTTATCTTTGAGGCAGGTAACAGTGAGGAACGCCTTGAAGCCATAGAAAAGGAGATGCTCCAGCCCGGTTTCTGGGACAAACAGGAGTCAAAAAAGGTCCTGCAGGAACGCTCTGTCCTGATTGCCCAGAAGGAGGCAATGGAGGACCTGGAAGAACAATTTGAAGAACTCTCCCTTCTACTTGAGATGGCAGAGGAAGAACATGATGACTCTGCTGTTGCAGAGGTCAGGGAGGGGATAAAAGAGCTTGAAAAGGCCATCAACAAGGCTGAGCTTGCACGCCTGCTCTCGGGCCCGCATGACAGCAACAATGCAATAATGACAATTCATGCAGGGGCTGGCGGCACAGAGGCCCAGGACTGGGCGGACATGCTGCTTCGCATGTATCTTCGCTGGTGTGAACGCCGGGGCTACAAGGTGGATATGCTTGACCTGATGCCCGGAGACGAGGCTGGCATCAAGGGGGCAACCTTCATGGTGGAAGGGCCCTTTGCCTACGGATACCTGAAATCAGAGGCAGGGGTACACAGGCTGGTTCGCATCTCGCCTTTTGATGCCTCAGGCAGACGCCACACATCCTTTGCCTCTGTATTTGTTGTCCCTGAACTTGATGATAACATCGAGATTGAAATAAACGAAAAGGACCTGAGGATTGATACCTACCGCGCAAGCGGTGCAGGCGGACAGCATGTAAACAAAACAAGCTCGGCGGTACGAATAACCCACATCCCCACCGGGATTGTGGTCCAGTGCCAGAATGAGCGCTCCCAGCACAAAAACCGCGCCATTGCCATGAAGATCCTGCAGGCACGCCTGTACCAGCAGGAAAAGGCAAAGCAGGACGAGGAAAAACAGAAGATGCACGGGGAAAAGATGGAGATATCCTTTGGAAGCCAGATAAGATCCTACGTCCTGCACCCCTACCACATGGTCAAGGATCACAGGACAGGCATTGAGATAGGAAATGCAAACGGTGTGCTTGATGGGGACATTGACAAACTCATAGAGGGTTACCTGCAGAAAAACGCGGCTGATTCGTGAAAACATACTCCTGGATTGAGCGATTGTGGGATTTGCTGCAGATCCGCGAAAGAGGAATTCCCACTATAGTCGGCTATATGGGAATTCCTCTGACAAAGGAGATGCTGTAAATACGGCAATCCCGAAGGGTTTCAAAATTTAAGGAATATTATAGCTGTAACTGCCTGAATATCGCATGAAATCATTTTTTCAAACTTTTGAAACGCTCAATTCAGGATACTATCTCCCAGACGCAAATCTGCTCCCTGCCCCTTTGAACCAGGAAGCTGAAGGCAGGTGGAATGCCTTTATTCAGGCAGCAGGGGAGGGAGGCTTTGACCCTTCCTCTGCTGCCCATCTAAAAGACCAGGGCCTCAGGGTGTTTGCATTCAGCGAATTTGCTGCAAACCTGTGCATATCCAACCCGGGGCTTCTGTGTGACAGCAAGATTTCCTCAAATCTCCACACTCCATACTCCCCGGATACATGGAGCAGCCTCATAAGTGATCAAGAGAGACAGCAGCAAGACAATCTTGATGACGACACAGCGCTTGGGACCTTTTTAAGAAGGCTCAGGCACAGGGAGATGCTGAGGATTGCCTGGCGCGACCTCACAGGCCTTGCCGATCTTTCAGAGACCATCACAGACCTGAGCCTCCTTGCCGAAACCTGCCTCTCCCACGCCTGCACATCCATCCATTCGTGGCTCACAGAAGAATACGGCAGCCCACTTGATGGCAACGGAACACCCCAGGAGCTTGTTACAATAGCAATGGGCAAACTGGGGGCACGGGAACTTAATTTTTCCTCAGACATAGACCTGATATTTGCCTTTCCGGAACACGGGACCACTGCCGGGGGGAGCCGCGGAAAGCTCTCATGTCAGCAGTTTTTTACCCGCCTCTGCCAGAGGCTTATGGCAGTAATAGGAACAAACCGGGCAGACGGCTTCGTATTCCGGGTGGATACGCGCCTCAGGCCCTGGGGAGAAACAGGCCCCATCTGCATGAGCTTTGATGCAATGGAGGAGTATTACGAGGTTCAGGGCAGGGAGTGGGAGCGCTACGCCTGGATAAAGGCACGGCCTGTTACAGGAACCAGGGAGGCAGGACAGGAGCTGATAAAAAGGCTCTCCCCCTTTGTATTCCGCCGCTACCTTGATTTCGGGGCATTTGAAGCCCTCCGCGACATGAAGGGCATGATTGAGGCCGAAACCAGGCGTAAGGGCATGGAGTCCAACATCAAACTTGGGCCCGGGGGCATACGGGAGGTGGAATTTATTGCCCAGGCATTTCAGCTCCTTAAAGGGGGCAGGGATGTTGAGCTACAGAACCCGAGGCTCATGGAGGTGCTTCCGCTGCTTGGGAAACGCAACATACTTGATGATAAACTTTGTGAAAAGCTGCTTGATGCGTACATTTTTTTAAGGAACCTGGAACACCGGCTGCAGGAGCACAGGGACAGGCAGACCCAGATGCTTCCGGATTCAGAAGAAATGCTGGCACGCATTGGGCTTTCAATGGGTTTTACTGATCTTGATCTTTTTTTAACAGCACTTGATGGCCACAGAAAATGCGTAAGCAGCACATTTCATGCTCTATTTATAACCCAAAGCGATACGCCGGAAGATGACGCTCCCAAACAGGTCTGGCAGGCTGTTAAAGGCGGCGGTTACAAAAACCTGGAAGGCCACTTTGAACAGGACTTCCTTGACCTCCTGGCCAGGACAGGCATGCCTGAGCCTCTGGATGCTGGCAGGCTGCTGGATGATTTTATCCGGAACAGGACAATAGAGGCAATGCACGAACAGGGACGAAGGCGGCTTGACTCCCTGATGCCAAAGGTCATAAGGCAGGCAACAGCAACAGATGACCCTGTCCGGGCACTTGGCATAATGACAGACATCATGAAGGTTGTGGCACGGCGCACGGTTTACATCTCCCTTCTTGATGAAAACCCCGCTGCAATAGACCACATGCTGCGCCTCTGCATGGCAAGTCCCTGGATCACCTCGTTTATCAAAAAACGCCCTGTGGTCTTTGATGAACTCATTGATCCCCGCACCCTATATTCACCCCTTAAGGGAACAGAGCTTAAAACCCTGCTTGATATGCGCATGGGCTCCATTGACCATGATGACCTTGAGGCAGAGATGGACGAGCTTCGCATGTTCAAGCAGGCAGCGGTGATACGTATAGCAGCCGCTGACATTACCGGAGCCATACCAACCATGCGGGTAAGTGATTTCCTCACTGAAACCGCCCAGGTGATCACGGAAAAGGTGCTTGAGCTTTCGTTTAATCAGATAATTCGCAAATTCAGCAAGGGAAAAATCTCTGAAAAACAGGACAAAACCGGATTTCTCATAGTTGCCTATGGCAAATTCGGGGGGATTGAGCTTGGGTACGGCTCAGACCTTGACATGCTGTTTGTACACACTGCAAACAAGAACGGGCCAGTGGCTTCAGACCAGCTCCCTGTGTTTTATGCAAGGCTGGGACAGCGGATAATTCACATACTCTCCACCCGAACAGCATCGGGCATACTGTATGAAACAGACATGAGGCTTCGCCCCGGCGGAGATTCAGGGCCACTTGCCTGCAGCATCAAACGGCTTGAGGAGTACCTGAAAGAAGAGGCATGGACATGGGAGCTCCAGGCGCTGATACGGGCGCGCCCGGTTGCCGGGGACCCTGGGCTTGCCAGGGATTTCAACACACTTCGCACAGACATCCTGTGCCGGAAACGTGACCGGGAAAAACTGAGGCAAGAGGTAAAAGAGATGCGGGAGCGCATGCTCAAGGCACATGCAACTGCCGAAAAGGATGTTTTTAACCTGAAACATCACCGGGGCGGCATTGTGGATATTGAATTCATGGTACAGTACCTGGTACTCGCCAATGCCCACAGCAATCCTGAACTGTGCAGATGGACAGACAACATGCGCCTCATTGATACCCTTGAAGAAGCAGGGCTACTGTCTCAAACAGACGCAGACACAATGCGCAGTGCGTATCTTGCCTTCAGAAGCGCTGTTCACAGACAGAGCCTTCAGGAAAGGCCACCAGAGGTGCCGGTCCAGGATTTCAGCAGTGAGATTGAGGGAACACGGCAGCTTTGGGACAGGATAATGGGATGAAATCACGCCGACTGATCCGCAGAATAGTCCAGTTTCTGAAGCGGGAAAATCTGCATACCGTGATCCTGTGGGTTGTGATACTGGTTGTCGCAAGCTCTGCGGCAATTACCTTTCTGGAGCCCGGCATGTCATTCCTCAATGCAGTGTGGTGGAGCATAGTCACCCTCACCACCGTGGGGTACGGCGACATATCCCCTGCAACCCCGGGCGGCAGACTGGTTGCCGTGCTCATAATGTTTTTCGGAATTGGTGTGCTGGGAATTCTAAGTGCAACCCTTGCATCAATTCTCATCAGCAGGAAACTAAGGGAACACAAGGGCATGAACTCTTTTGATTTTGAAGACCACATAATCATCTGCGAATGGAATCACAGGACCAGGGCAATTCTCAGGGAACTCAGGGCAGACCCCAGACATGAGGAGACCCCTGTGGTGCTCATTGCAGACATTGATGAAAAACCTGTTGAAGATGAAAACCTGTTCTTCATACGGGGAGGCGCAGATGAAGAAACCCTGAGGCGGGCCAATATCACAAAGGCACGGACAGCCATTGTCCTTGGTGACGACCGGCTTGAAACCATTGCCAGGGATGCACGGGTTGTGCTTGCCACCCTCACCATTGAAAGCATAAGCCCTGAGACGTACACTGTTGTTGAGCTGGTTGACCAGAGCAATGTGCAGCACTGCAAACGTGCCAGGGCAGATGAGATAATAGTGGGGAGCGAATTCAGCAGCCACCTCATAGCAAGCTCTGCCATCAATCACGGCATCAGCCGCATAGTCTCCGAGCTTCTGAGCCTGCGTCAGGGCAATGATCTCAGGTCAATCAGGGTGCCACAGGACATGGCAGGAAGCAAATTTATAGAAGTTTTTACCCGCATGAAGCAGGAAAGCCAGGCAATAGTTTTGGGTGTGCAGAAGGGCAGAACCGGTGAACCCATTGCCAATCCGCCTGTGGATTATGTGGTTGAGGAAGATGACAGGCTTATTATTGTAGCCCATGTGGATTCGTAGGGATGAAACCGCAATTTCCGGGAATAAGAACTTCTTTACTTTGAGCCTTGAGCTTTCAGCTTTGAGCCATCTTGAGCTATGTTATGAATGCACTTGAAATACTTAAAAAGACACCAAAAACAAACTGTGGCAAATGTGGTTATCCTGCCTGCATGGCCTTTGCAGTAGCAGTTGTATCATCAGGAGAAAATCTTGCAAAATGCCCGCATATTGAGGCGGAAGACACCGGCGCACAGGTAGAGCAGGTGCGGGATCCTGATACAGTGCTGCTCAAAACCCTTAAAAACAAGGTAGGCACCATTGACCTTGCAGAACGCGCCCAGATGCTTGGAGGCCGCATGGTCAAGGAGCAGGGCAGTGCAATGCTTGAGCTTTCGTACCTGGGAGAACAGGTCCTTATCTCCGAAAAGGCAATCATAACGGCATCAGGCAGGGAACCGGACCCCAGGGATCAGATACTTCTCTACAACTACCTGTTCTTTGGGGGAAAGGGTGATCTTTCAGAAAAATGGGTCGGTCTTGAATCCTTCCCCAACTCCATATCAAAGGTGGTTACACTCAAACGATATACCGAAGACAAACTTGCCAGGGAGTTTGAGGGCAGAAAGGATGACCTTGAAAGGCAACTCCTTGCCATGAAGGCTCAAAAGGCACCAGAGTGCCATGCGGATCTCTGCATGGTTGTGCCGGTTCTGCCCAAGGTCCCTGTGCTGGTGAACTTCTGGGATGCTGACGAAGAAGATGGATTTGCAGCAAGCGTCAAGGTGCTTTTTGACGAAAACGCCCTTAAATTCCTTGATATAGAGTCCCTTATCTTTGCCGCAGAGCGGCTGGCTGAAAAGGCTTGCGGGCAGTAGGAGCATAATCCGGGAAAGCGGTCCAATCCTAATAAACCACCACACCCTGCACAGGCCCAGCAAGCCTTCCTGCCGCCTCAAGCATGGAATCAAGCTCAGGCCCTGGATGCAGTATCCCCCTTTTCTGCCTGAGATCCCGGCTGTAATAAATGGTGCGTCCCAGCCGCCTGACCTGCACATTCCATGAAAACGGCCCTGCCTTGCCCTGATAATCCCTGGGCAGGCTCTTTACCCGGGCACCTGGCGGAATTTTAAGGAAAAACTCCGTGTACTCCCTTTCGTTCCTCGGAAACCATACCGGATTTTTCCGCTTTGAGGAGAGTTTCACAAGGGAATCCACCATTGAGGATGCTGGCACAGGGTAAAAGGTCAAATCATCCAGAGACGGGGCAGGCTCAGGAATGGTAAAGTTGACCTTTATGCCAACTGGCTCAAGCAGGTTATCAAGGTCAAACAAGCGCACCTTACCCCTTGCCAGGGGATTTACCGTGTGCAGGATCATGGAACGGGCAATGTCAAGCTCCGGGACAGTGAGATACCTAAACCCCCTGCGGGTAACTGCGGCATCCACGCCGGAGGACATTGAATAGAGCATGCCCGAAGTAGTGCCATCATACATTCCCGCCATGGACAGCACGGTAACGTCCATTCCCCCCATTGCATCATGGACAACTTCAGTGTTGCCTGTTGCAAGATTGACGGCAAGCATTGAATCAAGCCCTGTAACCCCTGGTGAAAGCTCTCTTTTTTCAAAACTGTACCACCGATTGCCTGCCTTAACGCAAAAGGTACCGAAAAGATCAGGCATGTAGCCAAGCGGCAGCATGGACACCATGCAGGCATCCGAGACAGCATGAAGCGAGGCATCAATACCCTGGTGTGCCAGTATCGCCCTGAAAAGCCAGGCAAGCTGCAGAGAGGTGCCGTAGCCCTGATCAACGGTCTTTTCCGGTGGCAGGGGTTTTAGGTCAGTCTTGAAAAAATCAATGCGAAATGGCCGGAAAAGGGTCATGAATTTCACATAGAGCCCGTCCACAAACCTATCATCAGGTTCTGCCGTACATACAGACATGGCATCCCCGGTTCCAGTATCTGCAATGTCAAACTTTATATGTGCATCCTTCTGCCAGGGAATAAGCGCATTGTAATACCGGGCTACATCATTAAATGATGAGAGGGTAGAGATAAAAAGCACAGGGTCCTTGTGAACCGAGGGCGGCGACATTGGCTCATCCACAGCCTTTGGAAGGTCCCTGCCCTGCCACTCCCAGGTCACAACGCCCCCCTTTTTCGTGCGTTTTACCTCAATAATCCTGCTGTTACACCTCCAGTTAAGTGTAACGTCAGCAGGGACATGGACAGTCACACGCTTGATCCGGGTGGGGGAGCTCAGGGCAAAATATTCCCTCTTCCAAAAGGCATTTAATCCGGGCCTTTTGGAATGCACTGTATAATCAGCCTCCACTACAGCGCCCGGCTCAACGGCAGGAAAACTTATCACCTTTTTCCTGGCGGTTGAGAATATTGACGCCTTTGCAGTTGAAGGGTCCTGGATATCATTTATCTCCTCCTGCCTTACTGCCACCCTTGTTCCATCTGCCTTCACCGTGCCTGTATGCTGAAGATTCACATCCACCTTCTGCCAGGCACTGTTGTAGGAGATGTCAAAGTCGCCATTACGTTTCTTTCCTCTGTAGGTAAGGATTCTGGTTCTTATGTAGAGATGATAGTCAAAGCTTCCATCACTGTTGATTGTGTACTCCTTTTCTATCACCTCGTTTATGGCATCAGCATTTTTTGCATAATCCGCAGAATCAGCCTTGAACACACCTGCCCAGCCCCAGAATGGGGAGATAACCATCAGCCCTAAGAGACAAAATATTTTAAATTTCATTTAACCATTCCTCATTTCGGAAGAATCACAGGAACCAGTGCAGCATCACGCATAAATTTCTGGACTTCAAGTATATGCCGATACTTGTCAGGCGGCACCTCAAGCCCTGAAATTTCAAGCTCACGCCTTGTTTCAAGAACATTTCCGTTCAACTCCGCCTGATAACCTGCAGATGCCTGGCTGAAGGAGACCGACCTGTCCGGAAGCATGATCAGAGGCGCTGCCCCCGGGGGAAGCTCTGTGCTCTCTTTAAGGATACTCTTTATCACATAATCAAATCGCAGAGGATACTTTCTGCTTGAAAGTGAGGCGGTCTGAAGCAGATGGACATCCAGCACGCCTATGTACTTCATTGCACTCAGTGGATAAAATATCCTGCTGCCACCAGCCATTACACCTGTGCGATTCCGTGCCGTAAACGTACACCTGAAAGACATGGGGGTGTTCCTGTCCGCGGGATCAGACCAGCTTATATCCTCTGGCTCTATTCCAGGCACCCTGCCCTGCACAAGCTGTTCAACAAGCTGCCTCCGTTTATCATAGGAGCTGTTCATCATGGCTCCGCGGATGGCGGTATCACAAAAACCTGTAAGCCTGAACTCCAGGCTCCCGCTAAGGCTCCCGTCATCATGCAGCCTGTCCCTGATCTCGATAATGGTGAGGTTTGAACCTGCATCAGGATCAGGGGTCATAAGCAGATCCGCCCCCTTCTCAAGTGCAGGCAGGCAGCTTGAATGTCTCTCATAGTCAGGCAGGAACTGTCGGCTTGTCTCAGAGGTTGGATCAAGATAGGTCACGGGCCTGCCATTTTCATCAACAACTGCGGTTATGGCATGGTTAAACCAGGGGACCGGTAGCTCAGGGTCCAGCCTCCCTCCTGCACGAATCATCACCGGAACGGCGTCAAACCCCGCCTCCCTCAACATTGTAACAAGCAGTGCCGCCTTATCACGGCATACACCGTAGCGCCTGCTGAATGTAAGGGAGACATCATGTGGCTCATAGCCCGGCCTGTCCGCCTCGGCAGTTATTCCCATGTAGCGTATCTTCTGGGCTACGAAATAAAAAATTGCTGCCAGTTTTTCATCACGGCCTGAAGCTCCCTGGCAAAGCTCTCGTACCTTAGCGGTTATCTCAGGGGAGGGCTCAAGATGGGGCTCCACAAGCCTGGCATACCACCTGGATACCCCTCCCCATGAAGGGATGGTGGAGTAAAGGACCCGCATGCTTACTTCTGACATTGGGGGCATGGAGGGTTCAGGAACCAGGGCCGGCACATCCCTGAACTCAAAAATATGACTAACCACCTGTCCGTTATTCTCAACACGCTCCGTTACCCTGTCGGGCTGGTTGTCCTTTATGAGGAAATTTACAGGCCTGTCAGCAGGACCGGCTATCTCCAACCGGTAATGACGCACCGGAAAGGCGTACTCTGCGGTCTTCTTGCCAAAAAACTCCCCTGGTATCATGGATTTGAAATTTTCCTGCTCTACCAGGTAATGAACCGTATCGCCAGGATGAAGCTCAGGGACAAAGACCTTTATCTCCCTTTGGGCAGGATCATAAATATTCATCCTGCTTACAGATGCCACGGTATCTTCACGGGAGTAGCGTTCAAGATCAACATCCCGCACAGAACCGTCTGCCCCTATCACCTTCAGAAATTTTATTTTCAGCCGTGAGTAGTGACGGTTCATATAAAAAGATATGACACTGTTTCTCCTTACACCATCCTGATCAAGAACCGTAATGAAAACCTCGTCACTCTCCACACTGCTTCCGTCCTGCCTGAACTCCACTCGTTCATCCTCGTATGAGAGCACATAGTGGGCGTTGGGATATGCCTGACTGGTGATGCTGTCAAGAAATGAATAGTCAGAGGCATTGGTAGCAGTCACAAATACAAACAACTGCAGCAAGAGGAGTTGCATCACCCAGCGCAACAAGAAAATAACTGAGGCGTTCATAATTCACTTTCCCCGGATAAAGATTTTACACTTCAGTGCTGTGGTTCCCTGTGATCTAAAAAAAACGTTTAAGTAATTGAGGCAACATTTCGATACTCATTACAGGGCAGAGGACATGCAGAACAACAGTCCAAAGCTAATGCCCTTTTGTAACAGGACCAAAATAATTGTAACTCAACAACCATAGATAGTCAGGGAGAAAATGCCGTGAAGGAAAAATTTAATAAGATCAGTTGGGTATTTGCTGGGGTCATAGGTGGAATCTTTTTGGCCAATGTCATAACCATTGTTGCCACACTGATTACGCTTCATGGTCAGGAGACAGATGCCACAGCCATAAACCTGGCAGGACGCCAGCGGATGCTGACCCAGAAAATGACCAAGGAAGCGTCATTTTACGTACAGACCGGAGAAGATAAATGGGCGCAGGAACTTAGAAAGACAGTAGAACTTTTTGATACCAGCCTTGCCGCACTGGAGTATGGGAGCACAGACATGCATCTGAGCAAGATCGAATCTCCTGAAGTGCTTAATGAGCTTAAAAAACTTGAAACCATGTGGCACCCCTTTAAAGAAAAGCTAGAAATGCTGCTGAGCTCAGCAGCTGACTCTGCCAGGGCTAAGGAAGCATTGAAGTACGTGGAAGAAAACAATATTCCCCTTCTGAAACAGGCAAACAGTGCAACCAAGGCATTTGAAAGTTATTCACGAAGCAAAATCTCCTATCTGAATACCG
>JALWJV010000047.1 GCA_026996955.1 Deltaproteobacteria bacterium | reverse complement strand
GACCATTCTGATTAGGTTTATATGATTAACAAGATAAGCCTGATAATAAAGAAGGGCGCTCAACGCCCTGCAGAGGCTGCCAATATCATAGAACAGCATCTTGAAAGGCGCGGTGTGTCCATAAGCCATGACCAGGTGGATCCGGAAAGTAAGGCCCTGGTGGTGGTTGGCGGGGATGGAACTCTGCTTCACGTTGCCGCCAGGGCATACCACCTTGGCCTTCCCCTTCTTGGCATTAATGCAGGTTCCCTGGGTTTCCTCACCGAGATCATGCTGGACGAGATGCTTAATGCTCTGGATGCACTGGTGGAAGAGCGCTTTGAGCTGGAGAGGCGCATGATGATTGCTGTTACCGTAAAGAGCAGGCATCATGATGATTTCCACTACTTTGCCCTTAATGATGCGGTGATCAACAAGGGAGCCATGGGGCGCATGATTACACTGCCTGCCTGGGCTGGAGACAAATTTCTCTGTGCCTACCGGGGAGACGGCCTCATTATCTCAACAGCAACCGGATCAACTGCCTATAACCTTTCAGCAGGCGGCCCCATTATTCATCCTGCCCTTGAAGCAATGGTCATAACCCCCATTTGCCCCTTTGCGCTGAGTTCCCGTCCGCTGGTGCTTCCAGGGGAATGTCCTGTTACCATACACATTGAATACGCCCCTGAAGAGATAAGCCTGATCGTTGACGGTCAGGTTGGCCGGGAGCTTTATGAGGGTGACCGGATTATCATTGAAAAGGCACCGGGTTACCTGAATCTCATAAGTTCTCCTGAGAGGGATTATTTTGCCATATTAAGAGAAAAACTTGGATGGACAGAGGGAGTGAAGATAGAACATGCCTGACTTTGCCGTATTGAAAAAGACAGCCGTGCCTGTCATTACAGTCCTGTTCCTGGTTTGCGGGGGAGTGTCATGGGCTGCCCAAAGCAGTGCTGCTGAAAGCGGAACAGCCCGGAAATCTGCAAAAAACAGCACCAGAAAGGAAAATGCAGGCAAGTCAGGCGGCAAAAGGTTGAATTTTACACCTTACAGGCCGACTGAGCGTATCGGGGCAGATCAGGCAGTGGCATTTCCTGTAGATATTTAGTGTACCTGTTGTGCGTATTTATTATACGAATTTAAGACCATTTACCACGCTGAATAGATACACTAAAAAAACGCGCTTACTCCACCCTTGTCACCCTGACCTGAATTAGTCCCAGGTTGTTGGAATACCGGTCTTCAAGATCATTTGCAAAAAAGAACATCTCCCCGCTGCGGCCTGATATCCTGAGCGGCCGTCCATTTTCCGTATGGTGCAGTACCCGGAAGGGCTCCTGCTCGCGCTTCCCGATCACTCCAACCAGCTCAAACCAGTCGGCATCAGGGCATCTGCGCTCATCCTCCATGTATTTTATGGGAATTTCCTTGTACCAGGGGAAGTCCTGGGAATCACGGTCCCAGCCATCAGGACCGCAGGCAATTCCGCTGTCAAACCAGGTCTGGTTCATGGCAACGGAGAAGCTGTATGCCTCTCCGGGGTTGCACTGGACATAGGAGCGGTTGTACTTCTGGTTGGCATATACTGTAACCAGCCTGGATTCACCAGGTTTGAATTTTTTTGGTGCCGGAGGCCCCTTTCTCAGATGTTCTTCAAGCCCCTTTACCTGCTGGTAGGGTCCCCCGTCAGGCCTCCAGATGCGATGCATGACCTGGTTTATTGTCTTGCCGTGCAAAGTAAGTTTGCTGAGGGATACGGGCCTGTAGTCGCGAATCCCGTTTATTCGCTCAACAACCGTATAGTGGACAAGGGGATACAGTTCAGACGGGTCTGCCGGTTTTTCATCCTCAACATGCACCCTGAGATCCCTGTCTGTAAGTGTCCAGCCAAAAAGCCATGCCCGTTCCTGCTGGTGTGATTTACCCAGCGGGTTTGGCTGAATTGCCATGTCATCATAGGCAAGGCCAATCTTCTGGTATGATTTGGCACCGAAGTTCAGTGATG
Organism: Deltaproteobacteria bacterium; assembly: GCA_026996955.1. Classification (GTDB taxonomy): domain Bacteria; phylum Desulfobacterota; class Dissulfuribacteria; order Dissulfuribacterales; family QOAL01; genus S144-17. Next base: position 5,610 of record JALWJV010000047.1, on the reverse strand, counting down.
CCGGGGTGCGCATTTTAAGTCCCAGCTTCCGGATGGTGAGTTCGTTCAGAAGGAAGTCAAGGGCAATGTCTGAAAGCCCGTCATAGCGGAAACCGCCGCCAACGTCTGAGTGTGCACCGGGAAACCAGATCTCTGTCACCCGTCTGCTGTCATAGGCCATCAGGGTGGGCATGAAGGCGGTGCGTTTGTCATCAAGAGAGACCATGTGCAGTGCCTCATCAACATTTGATGAGACAGTGCAGTTTTCAAAAACAACGTCTGACACAGGTTTTTTGTCATCATCCAGGTTTGGAATGCCGATTGATGCCACAGTGTCAAATACTGCCAGAAAACGTACCCGGATTCTGGGGCAGTCTGGTCTGAATTTCCTTACATTTTCATTTATTACAGCGGCAAAACGCCTGGCAATGGCAGCACCCCTGCTGAAACCGAATATAAATACCTCATCATCCTGGTTGTAGGCGGCTGCAAGATCCTTTGCTGCATTTCGTATAATATGCCCAACATCCTGGCGGGGCGGGGCAAGGGCTGCATTGAAAATCTGGTGAAGTTTGTGACCGTAAGTGCCCACTCCTGGATAATAGAAATTTTTCTGACCTGAAAAGCGACTCTTTCCAACCTCCGGCTCGCCACCTAAAAGCAGGTGCAGTTTGAAGATGTTTGTAATGCTGCTATCCTTGAGTTCCAGTTTCAGGTTCCTGCCCTGTTTGGCATCTTTTGGATCATTACAGGTGCCATCAAAACAGATGATGATTTTTTCTGCCATTGTATCCACCTCCTGTATTATGATATAACCTGAATTGAGCGTTTCAAAAGTTTGAAGAAATTGTTTTATACGATATTAAAAGGAGTTACATGTATCATACTCTTCAACTTTTGAAACCCTTCGGGATTGCCGGATTCACCGCATCTCCTTTGTCAGAGGAATTCCCATATAGCTGACTATTATGGGAATTCCTCTTTCGCGGATCTGCAGCAAATCCGACAATCGCTCAATCCAGGTATAAGATATATGATCTTCTATGGATATATTATCTTAAATTATTTCAACTGCAAAGAAATAAACCTGCATGAGTAAATTTTATTCTGACAAGGATTACATATTTTCCCTCCTTACAAGGCGGAGGCTTATTACTGAACGCCAGGCAGAAGACCTGAAACCCCGGGCAATTATTGCCAGGCGCAAGGGCATGGACCTGGTGCAGTGGCTGGACTCTCTCAAGCTTGAAAAGAGGGGTATGCCTGGACGAGTCATTGAGGAGGCAGATATTGTAGAAGCGGTGGCAGAGGATCAGGGGTGGAAGTTTCGAAGGCTTGATCCGGTTCAGCTTGACATGGCTGTTGTCACCCAGACCATTCCCGCTTCATTTGCCAGAAAGCGCCTTGTGATTCCCGTGGGGTGGCAAGACGGGAAACTTGAGATAGTCGGCTATTATCCGCTGAGCACTGAACTGGAACATGATCTTAAGAGGGTATGCAAGAAAGAGCTCATCTCCTATGTGGCACCCAGAAAGGATATAGAGCGGGTTATCAGGGAGTTTTTTGATTTCAAACGCTCAATTACCGCTGCAGAGAGTACGCTTACCGCCCCGTCTGTAGATATTTCAAATCTTGAGCAGTTCTTTCAGCTTGCCTCACATGCAAAGGGAGAGGCATCGGACAAGCATATTAACAAGGCAGTGGATCACCTGTTCCTCTACGCCATGGAGCACAGGGCCAGTGACATCCACATAGAACCAAAGAGGAATGAGTCACAGGTGCGCCTGCGTATTGATGGTGTGATGCACCTGGTTCACAGGCTTCCTAGGGTGGTTCACGAGGCAATATGCACAAGGATCAAGGCCATGTCTCGGCTTGATATAGCCGAGAAACGAAGGCCCCAGGATGGCAGACTCAAAATTTCATGGAAAGATCAGGAAGCAGAGGTTCGTGTTTCCACCGTGCCTGTGGCCTTTGGAGAAAAGATGGTGCTCCGTCTCCAGAGCGCTGACATACTTTTCAGCAACCTTGAAGAGCTTGGTTTTTCCAGGGCAGACCTTGAACGCTATCGCGGTTTTCTTGAGCATACATACGGCATAATCCTCATGACCGGCCCTACAGGAAGCGGCAAGTCAACCACCCTCTACTCAACCCTCAGATACCTCAGCAGCCCGGAGGTGAATATAGTAACCATTGAAGACCCCATAGAGATGGTCTATGAGGAGTTTAATCAGATAGCCGTGCAGCCCCAGATCGATGTAACCTTTGCATCAATCCTCAGAAACATACTGAGGCAGGACCCTGATATCGTGATGATCGGGGAGATTCGTGATGAGGAAACCGCACGCTACGCCGTACAGGCAGCCCTGACCGGTCACCTGGTGTTTTCAACCCTTCACACCAATGATGCGGCAAGTGCAGTTACCAGGCTCCTGGATCTTGGCCTTGAGCCATACCTTATCTCATCAACACTGCTTGGGGTTGTTGCCCAGAGGCTGGTTCGCATGGTCTGCAGGGAGTGCGAGACTCCGGTTATAGTGCCTGCAGAGGAGGTGCGGGCCGTTGGGTGTGGTGCATCTTCAGACATGGTACAGCTTATCAGGGGCGCTGGTTGTGCCCGGTGCCGCAAGACAGGCTACTGGGGCAGGATTGGTATTTACGAGGTGCTTGGTATCAGCAGCACCATTCAGAAGATGATACACTCGGCCAGTCCTGATCATGAAATAAAGGCACAGGCAATAAAGGAGGGCATGACAACACTTCAACAGGATGCATGCCGCAAGATGTTTGAGGGGATCACCACCCTGGAGGAGGTTATCAGGTGTACTGCATGAGTGGTGAGTTGCAAATTGCTATGTAATGAATTAAAATTGTTGCATTATATTTAAGATTGGTTGATGGAATTCTTTTATTTCAGGAGGCTATAAATGGCAACAGCAGTACGCATTTCTGAAAATCTGCTTCAGGAGGCAAGAAAATACAGTAAAGTGGATCATCGTTCTATTACAGGCCAGATTGAGCACTGGGCTAGAATTGGCAAATGTGCCGAGGAGAATCCAGATTTGTCATATGATTTGATTAAGGAAATACTTATCGGCACTCAGGAGCTGGATGATGGAGATAAAACCGAATATACCTTTGGGTAAAGGTGGATGAAGGTCTATCAGTCCAGGTTATTTGCAAAAAAGGTAAAAAGGCTTAACAGCCAGGAAAAAAGGGTACTGGATAGGGAAATAAAAAAGATCATTGGGAACCCTGAGATAGGGGTTGAGAAAAAAGGCGACCTAAGTGGCATTTTTGTTCATAAATTCAAGGTGAAAACAGCTTTATATCTCATGGCTTATAGATTCACAGAGGAGTATCTGGAGCTAATCATGCTTGGGCCACATGAGAATTACTATAGAGATCTCAAAAAACAATTAAAATGACCTGACTACTCATTGTCCTACCGGATTATTCTCCGGTTTTGTTTTGAAGCGCCCTTATCCTGTCCCTGAGTTCTGCTGCACGCTCAAATTCAAGGGCTGCTGCCGCAGCCTTCATCTCCTTTTCAAGTTGTGTAATCTCCTGCTGAATATCCGCGGGCTTCCCGCCCTTTCCGTACTCTTTACGGCTCTCTGCCACAACAGCGGCAATGTCCTGTTCCCTGTCATAGATTGACGTCAGCCTGTCTTCAACACCCTTACGAACAGTAGTCGGTACGATGCCATGCCTTCTGTTATACTCCAGCTGTTTTTTCCTGCGGCGCTCAGTCTCTGCCATTGCCCTTTTCATGGAGCCCGTAATGGTGTCTGCATAGAGTATTACCACACCCCGGGCATTCCGGGCTGCCCTGCCAGCCGTCTGTATCAGGGAGCGTTCAGAGCGCAGGAATCCCTCCTTGTCTGCATCAAGCACTGCCACCAGTGATACCTCCGGCATGTCAAGCCCTTCTCTCAGCAGGTTAATGCCTACAAGGACATCAAAATCACCACGCCTTAGCCCCTGGATCAACTGGCTTCTTTCCACGGTCTTGATGTCAGAGTGAAGGTACTCTACCCTGACTCCAACCGAGGCATAAAAGTCCGTAATATCCTCGGCCATGCGTTTGGTAAGGGTGGTGACCAGCACCCGTTCGTTTCGTGCCGCCCTTTTTCTTATCTCTTCAAGCAAATCATCTACCTGGGTTGTGGCAGGGCGTACCTCCATTTTCGGGTCAACAAGTCCGGTAGGGCGGATTACCTGCTCGACCACGGCATCTCCGGCAGCTTCAAGCTCCCAGGGCCCGGGGGTTGCCGAAATGTAGATTGCCTGACCAATTGCCTTTTGAAATTCGTCAAAACGAAGGGGCCTGTTATCAAGTGCAGAGGGGAGCCTGAAGCCAAATTCCACCAGGGTCTTTTTCCGTGACCTGTCACCTGCATACATGCCCCCGATCTGCGGCACTGTAATATGGCTCTCATCTATGAATGTGATAAAATCTTCAGGAAAGTAGTCCAGCAGGGCAGGTGGCGGTGCCCCTGGGGGCCGCCCGGTAAGGTGACGGGCATAGTTTTCTATGCCGTGGCAGTAGCCAAGCTCCTGGAGCATTTCAATGTCCAGGTTGGTGCGCTGTTCAAGTCTCTGGGCCTCAACAAGGCGGTTTTCAGCCTCAAAGTAGAGAAGGCGTTCATCAAGTTCATGCTTTATCTCTATTATGGCCTTTTCAAGGGTCCTTTCATTTGTGACATAGTGACTTGATGGAAATATTATTGCGTCAGTCACCTGGGCAAGCACCTTTCCCGTCAGAGGATCAATTATGGATATGTTCTCTATCTCATCTCCAAAGAGTTCTACCCGGACTGCCTGTTTTTCTTCATAGGCAGGGAATATTTCAACAATATCTCCTCTTACCCTGAAAGTGCCGCGCTGGAAATCAACGTCGTTTCGTTCATACAGCATTGAAACCAGCCGGGAGAGAATGTCCTCCCGTGACCGTTCATCTCCCTGCCTCAGATAGAGCTGCATCTGCTCGTAGGATTCAGGGGAGCCCAATCCATAAATGCATGATACACTGGACACAATGATTACATCCCTTCGGGTAAGCAGTGAGTGGGTGGCAGAGTGGCGCAGCCGGTCTATAAAGTCATTTATGGATGAGTCCTTTTCGATGTAGGTATCAGAGGCCGGGATATATGCCTCGGGCTGGTAATAGTCATAGTAGCTCACAAAGTATTCAACGGCGTTTTCAGGGAACAGCGCCTTGAATTCTCCGAACAGCTGGGCTGCAAGTGTCTTGTTTGGCGCCATTACCAGGGCAGGGCGCTGAAGTTCTGCAATAACATTTGCCATGGTAAAGGTCTTGCCTGAGCCTGTAACTCCCAGCAGTACCTGGTGGGCAAGGCCGTTTCTTATGCCTTCAACAAGGGCGGAAATGGCTGCGGGCTGGTCTCCTGCAGGTTTGAAAGGGGCATTAAGCCTGAATGGACGGTTAATCATGGAAGATGTCAGAAATTTTTTTAATAAAGGTCGGGGCGTTCTGCTCCAATATTGATGGATTCGTAAAAAGTCAGCAACGGACTTTAGTGTTATTTCAGAAAAATTATGGGCGTATGCGCTTTTAGTTTATTTTTCTGTCTTGTTATGGTCTTAAGACCCTATCGAATGGTTATA
>JALWJV010000046.1 GCA_026996955.1 Deltaproteobacteria bacterium | reverse complement strand
GCATACTCCTCAACCAGGTCACAGACCTCATGGTCAGTTGCCTCTGTGACTATAAACAGACCAGTCTCCTCACGCACCTTTGCAAGTATCTCAAGCCCCTTCTTCCCAAGGCCCTGGAAGGAGTAGGGGGATGACCTCGGCTTGAATGCACCGGCCCTGAAGAGTGACGCTCCGGCTTTTTTAACCTCCTCTGCAATGGCAAGTGCCTGCTTTTCACTCTCAACTGCACAGGGCCCTGCCATTACAACCAGCTTTTCACCTCCTATGGCAACCTTGCCGTTTCCAAGCTCTATTACCGTATCATCAGGGTGCATCTCCCTGCTTACCAGTTTATAAGGTTTGGAAACCGGAATGACCTCTCTCACCCCTGGTATATCCAGAAAAAGCGCCGGGTCTGTGGCACCGGGATTACGCAGCACACCGATTGCAGTCCTCTCCTCGCCTGGAATGGGTTTTGCCTCCCATCCAAGAGATTCAATACGGTCAATTACCTTTTTAACATCATCATCTGATGCAGATTGCCTCATTACTATGAGCATGTTTGAGCTCCTGTAAATTTATCTGTTCCCTCTAAGGGGCCGGTACCCTGTCTATTACTAAATACTCAAAAACAAAAAAACCCCCCTGCTAATACCACAGGGAGGTCCAAATTCCAAGCTGGTTAAAGGTTGCTTCAGGAAGAGCAGCCGGACGCCTTGCATCCGCCTGTTTTACATGAGTTGCTGTTTGAAGAATCCTTTTTGTTTGAAGAGCTCTCTGACTTGCTGCTATCCTGCTTCTTGTTGGCATAATCGGTTACATACCAACCGGAGCCCTTAAGGTGAAATGTCGTCCTGGACATAACCTTGTGCATGCCGCCACCACATGCACTGCATGTTGAAAGCGGCGGGTCAGACATCTTCTGCCAATGCTCTACAACAGCACCGCACTGATCACATTCATATTCATAAATAGGCATGGTATCTACACCTCCGTCAATTAACTTCAATAAAAAATATCTCTAAAATTTAGGAAACATAATTTACAAATTTATTTTAAAAAATCAAGGACTGCGATGAGCAGCAAACCGTTCCAGCACCCTGTCAAGGCCCCTGAGAGGCACTTTTTCAAGCATGTCATTTGTGATGGAGTGCACTATCTGCTCCTCCTGCTCCTTGTCTTCAGACAGGAGATGGCAGCAATGCCGGCTGAAACGGGCAATATGAACCAGCTCGTGGCTGATAACATACACCATAAAGGGTAACAGCCTTTCCTTAAGCCCGCCTCGGGTTTCCGTAAGGATATTGTGGTCATGCAGACAGATATGATAAATTTGATGACTATCCCGCCCTGACATCTTGGAAGAAAAGGTATTGTCAAAACGTAAAAGATGTGCATAGGTCTTTTCAGGAAACTCAACACTCCGGGACTCCCTGAGCGTCTTTATCTCATAGGGATTTCGCTTCCAGTGACTGGTAGAAAAGGCAAAGAAGTCACTTGTTACGTCTTCTGCGATAGCCACTGATTTATCAATTATGTTAATATGCTCAGGGCTGAAAAAATACTGCATCTGTCTCCACAAACCGACTGGAACTCCACAGACACAAAGAATGTTGTATCTATTCAGTGTTGTAAATGGCCTTGTTTTGGAGTGACTTTGAAC
>JALWJV010000045.1 GCA_026996955.1 Deltaproteobacteria bacterium | reverse complement strand
TGAAAAGATTCTGGAAGAATACAGGCAGATTCTTGAAACCATAAAACGGCTCAAGGCAATTCTTGCAAGCGATGAGCTTGTGCTGGAGATAATTGAGGAGGAGCTAACAGAGCTCAAAGAACAGTTTGCCATCCCGCGCCGTACTGAGATCATAGGCGCTCCGGATGAGATAAATATCGAGGACCTTATTGTTGAAGAGGACATGGTGGTAACGGTCTCCCACAACGGTTACATCAAGCGTAATCCTGTTAGCATTTACAGGAGTCAGCGCAGGGGAGGCAAGGGTGTTACAGGACTGTCCTCAAAACAGGATGATTTTGTTGAAAGGCTCTTTGTTGCCTCAACCCACGACTACTTTCTCTGTTTCAGTAATCTTGGAAGGCTTTACTGGCTGAAGGTCCATGAGATACCCCAGGCGTCCAGGACAAGCAGGGGCAAGGCCCTGGTAAATCTTCTTCCTCTGGACCGTGAGGCAAAGGAACATATAGCAGCTGTAGTGCCTGTGCGTACCTTTGAAGATGATAAATTCGTGGTCATGGCAACAAGGCAGGGGCTTGTAAAAAAGACCCCTCTTGAGGCATTTTCGCGCCCAAAATCAAAGGGAATTATTGCAGCCATTGTCAAGGAGAATGATGAAATTATTGCCGCAGCAATTACTGACGGCAATGCAGACATATTCCTTGGCACCAGAAATGGATTGAGTATCCGTTTCCATGAGACAGATGTCCGGCCGATGGGAAGGACTGCCGCAGGTGTAAGGGGTATAAGGCTTGCTGAAGATGACCAGGTGGTTGCCATGGAGGTGATAACCGACGTAAATGCTACCCTGTTTACAGTCACCGAGAAGGGATATGGTAAGCGTACGCCGGTGGGAGAGTACCGTGTTCAGGCAAGGGCCGGTAAGGGGGTTATTAACCTTAAAACCACAGAAAAGGTAGGAAAGGTGGTTGGTGTTATCCTGGTCAATGATAATGACGAGGTGATGCTCATCGGGGCAAGCGGCAATATTATAAGGATGGGAGTAAAGGATGTGCGCATAATAGGCCGTTCAACACAGGGGGTCAAACTGATAAGGATAGAAGAGGATGACTACCTTGCTGCAGTGGCAAAACTCGCAGACAGGGATGATGAGGAATGATGAATGTAAGCGTGCTTGGCGCTGGCAGCTGGGGTACTGCACTTGCCCTTGTTCTTGCCCGTAAGGGAATTCCAACACTGATATGGGGCAGGAACAGGGAGTTTATGCAGGAGCTTGGCGAAAGGCAGGAGAACGTCAGATACCTGCCTGGTGCCTCTTTCCCTGACTCCCTGGAGGTTACAAGTGATCTTGAGCAGGCAGTATCCGGCAGAGATGTGTTGCTTGTTGTGATTCCATCCCATGGATTTAGAAAGGTGGTGCGGCAGGCTGCAAGCTTCATTGATCCTGAACACCTTCCAAAGGCAATTATAAGTGCCACCAAGGGGATTGAAAATTCAACCCTATGTTCAATGACTGAGATCCTTGAACAGGAGATGCCTGCAGGGCTGTCAGGGAGGTTCGCTGTACTTTCAGGGCCAAGCTTTGCCCGTGAGGTGGCAGACTCTCTTCCAACAGCAGTGACAATGGCCTGTGCTGATCAGTCCCTCTGTATCAAACTTCAGGATCTCTT
>JALWJV010000044.1 GCA_026996955.1 Deltaproteobacteria bacterium | reverse complement strand
CCGGAGGCATTTGGAACAGTAGGTGCAATCGTAAACTTCATTGTTGCATTTATAGTATCAAGCGTTACAACAGAGCCGCCAGAACACATCCAGCACCTGGTTGAGGACATACGTGTTCCCGGTACTGTGGTAAGGCGTTAACAAATAAACTCCTGCAGGGGTGGGCCTTCCACCCTGCAGTTAAACTTTAAAGGGGCAGAATTTTCTGCCCCTTTTTTATGCGCACAGCAAAATAATCTGCTCCTGCTACAACGCCTTATTCCTCCTGGGCATCCTCAATAATCTCCATCAGAGACTGCCGCTCCACAGGATTTATATCAAGGGTAACAGCCATATTTTCAAGCTGTTCTTCAACATCCCCAAGTATTGAAAAGAGCCGGTCCTTTTCAATGCCCGCCTCACTGCAGTTCAGTACAAGCATCCTTGCCTTTTCACTGCTCCTGAATGCCTGGGTGGCAACTGACGACAGGGCAACCGGGGTTACGGCGGTCTGGTGAAGCTCAAGCTCTCTTATCTCATCGAGCGATGCAGAATGAAGCCCGGTACAGCAGACCATGAGGTCAGGAAGGCCCCACTGGCCTGCAATCCATGCTGCCGCCTGGCAGTGATTCCATGAGAGTCTCTGGGTTTCAACCTCATGTATGGACTGTTCTGAAGAGCTCCATTTGTCATATACCGGTTTGTACACATCAAACCACTCGGTCAGGAGCACAGGAATTGCCATATCCTGAAGAAGCCCTGCGGCAAATGCCTCCTCAGCCTCAACATCAAGTGCATTTGCAGCATACTTGGCAAAAAGCGCCCGGTAGAGAGAATCAGTCCAGAAAATGCTGAAATCAAAATGCTCAAGCCCCGGATCTTTTATGGCACTTTTAAGTGCATAGCCAAGGGCAATATTTTCAATCTCCTTAAGCCCGATCATTGAAACAGCCTTGGAGACACTGCTGACCTTTCCCGGCAGGCCATATATTGCTGAATTTACGGTTTTGAGGATAAGGCTGGTGAGCGCAGGATCGGTTTCAAGGATCTGGACCACATGATCGATAAATACATCAGGATCCTGAACGGCTTCAGTGAGCCTGAGGACCACTTCCGGGCATGGAGGCAAGGTAAATTCGCCAAAAATCTGTTCAAAATCCCCGGTGGCTATAATGGCATTACGTCTGATCTTTTGGAGAAAACCCATTGTATCACTCAAGAATTACATACATAGATTGAGCGTTTCAAAATCTGGAAAATTATTTTTTCAATGAAATTAAAAGGAGTTATGTCAATAATAGCTTTCCAGTTTTGAAACCCTTCGGGATTGCCGTATTTACTGCATCTCCTTTGTCAGAGGAATTCCCATATAGCTGACTATTATGGGAAATTCCTCTTTCGCGGATATGCAGCAAATCCGACAATCGCTCAATCCAGGACATAGTTTTCGCAACTGCCTGACAAACTGAACTGTTGACCAGTTATCTTTCCCGATCAGGCAGGTGGTTGACGCTGAAAGTATCCAGTCTGGAACATGTAAGCTTTCAAAAAGATAACACCTTAAGTGAAAAAATTGAAAGAAAAAAAATTAGAAAAGCTGATGGAAGCACTGCTTTGGTGGCTGGGAAGGCTTGACAGGGCAAAATTCTGGTATCTTGCCTCCCGCACAGACATCCGC
>JALWJV010000043.1 GCA_026996955.1 Deltaproteobacteria bacterium | reverse complement strand
GTTCCAGCTATTGAAGCGCCCTCAAAGGTGCAGAAGGATGTATGGTTTGATGTTAAGGTCAAGGTTGGCTATCTGATTGAACATCCATCAAAATTCAACCACTGGATCACCAAGATTGAACTGCTGGTGGATAACTTCGATGTGGCAGAAACAGAATTTGAAACAGGCGGGGTATGCGGGCCTTACGCAACATTTCGAATTAAGCTTTCCGAAAACGCCGTACTTAAGGCACGGGCAAAGTGCAACCTTCATGGTGAGTGGGAAAGTGACCCGGTCAACATCACCGTAGCCTGACAAATTCTGCTAAAAGAATCACTATAGCCGGATTCCTCACCCGAACCAACATCAAAATAAGGAGAAGAACATGACCAAGAGACTGGAAATATACAAGTGCGATCTTTGTGGCAACATGGTTGAAATGATTCATTCAGGCAAGGGCGGTCTTGTCTGCTGCGGCCAGCCAATGCAGTTAATGGCTGAAAACAGCGTTGATGCCGCCAAGGAAAAACATGTGCCTGTAATTGAAAAGGTGGATAACGGTTACAAGGTAACTGTTGGAAGTGTGCCTCATCCAATGGAGGACAAACACTATATTGAGTGGATTGAACTTATAGCAGGAGACAGGGCCTACAGGCAGTTCCTGAACCCGGGGGATGCCCCGGAAGCATTTTTCTGCATTGACGCAGACGCGGTAACTGCCAGGGAATACTGTAACCTTCACGGAGTATGGAAAGGATAATCACGAAAAATGCTTAGCGAAAGAATGCAAAATGCCATTAACAAACAGATAAATGCTGAACTCTACTCATCTTATCTCTATCTTTCAATGGCCTCCTACTTTGAGTCCATTGACCTTGCTGGCTGCGCAAAGTGGATGTATGCCCAGACACAGGAAGAGATTGTCCATGCAATGAAGATGTATGACTATGTTAATGAGGCAGGCGGCAGGGTCATTCTGGATACCATTGAAAAACCGCAGGAGAGCTGGGATTCTCCTCTGGCGGTGTTTGAGCACGCATACAAACACGAGCAGCTTGTAACAGACCTTATAAATGACCTCATGAACCTTGCCATTGAGGAGAAGGACCATGCAACCCAGATCTTTCTCCAGTGGTTTGTAAGTGAGCAGGTTGAGGAAGAGGCATCGGCAAGCGGCGTTGTAAACCGGCTTAAACTTGCCGGAGAGCAGGGGCTCTTCATGGTTGACAAGGAACTTGGACAGCGCCAGCTTCCAATCCCCATGCCCCAGGAAAAATAAAACCTGCCTGAATTGAGCGTTTCAAAGGTTTTACAATAATAAAACGTATCTGTTCAGTGTGGTGAATGGTCTTGTTTTGGAGTGACTATGAAGAATTTTGTAGTTTTTCTTGGCGAAGCGCAGCCAAAAAATCGCGTCTGTCTGAGCGAGGCACGAGCGAGTTTCGCGATTTTGGCGTAGCGAGCCTTAGAAAAACAAGAAACTCTTCACCGGAACGGAAAAACAAGACCATTTACCAACCTTGTTCAGGCTAATGCGCTGAATAGTTACATTAAAACAAGGGTGCCAGGCATGAGCAGACCTTCCTTCTCCTGGCACCCAAACTCTTCAGCTACCCACTAACCAGATTATAGGAGAAAATATTATGGATAAGTACCGTTGCTCAATATGTGGATATATTTACGAC
>JALWJV010000042.1 GCA_026996955.1 Deltaproteobacteria bacterium | reverse complement strand
TAAAACGTGCCCATGGAGCCTCCCTGAATGTTGTGCAATGTTCCGGTTCCACCATGCAGCTTGCTGACATGATGGAGAAAAAATATGGAATCCCGTCAATCCGTGTCTCCTATTTCGGTATCGAGGATATGTCAGAGGCCCTTTACGATATTGCCCGTTTTTTCAGAGATGACCGGATCATGGATAACACCAGAAAGGTTGTCCAGCAGGAGATCTCAAGCCTTGTCCCCAGGCTGGAAAAATACCGAAGGGCCCTGGCCGGGAAGAAGGCCGCGATCTATGTCGGAGGCTCTTTCAAGGCCTTTTCACTGGTAAAGGCCTTCAGGCTCATTGACATGAAGGTGGTACTGGTTGGTTCACAGACCGGCACAAGGGAAGATTACCGGGAACTTGAAGCAATCACAGACCCTGGAACCGTTATTGTTGACGATTCAAACCCCCTTGAGCTTACAGCATTTCTCAAGGAAAAGGGTGTGGATGTCTTTGTGGGCGGGGTTAAAGAGCGACCAATAGCCTACAAACTGGGGATTGGATTCTGCGACCATAACCACGAGCGTAAGGAAGCCCTTGCCGGATTTGAAGGCATGCTGAACTTTGCACGGGAGATTTACTCCTCGGTCATGAGCCCTGTATGGCGTTTTGTGCCCAGGATACCTGCAGGCACATCCTCAGGAAACCTTGCCCCGGCGGCTGAATAGACAGGAGGCAAAAGATGTCAGGCAAAGTACCGGATTACATATCAACAACAAATGCGTGCAAACTCTGCAGACCCCTTGGAGCATGTCTCGCCTTCAAGGGAATGGAGGGTACAGTTCCCTTTCTTCACGGCTCGCAGGGGTGTGCCACCTACATGAGGCGGTACATCATAAGTCATTACAATGAACCTATGGATATAGCCTCTTCCTCTCTTTCGGAAAAACATGCTGTTTACGGAGGCGGCCCCAATCTCAAGCTGGGTCTTACAAATGTAAGGAACAAGTATGCACCTGACATGATAGGCATTGCCACAACTTGCCTTACAGAAACCATCGGGGACGATGTATCCCTGTATCTGAAGGAATACATGAATGAACTGGGGGCCCAGGCCGGATTGCCCAAGTTTGTAAATGTGGCATCACCCAGCTATTCAGGCACCCACATGGAGGGCTTTCACGGTGCAGTTAAGGCGGTGGTGGAACAGATGGCACAGGGGGGCACGGTGACAGAATGCATAAACCTGCTCCCAGGCTTTGTGTCCTGTGCAGATTATCGCCTGTTGTCAGAAATAATGGAAGATTTCGGCACCCCGTATACCATGCTTCCCGATCTTTCGCTCACCATGGACCGTCCCGCACTTCTTGAATATGAAAAAGTCCCTCAGGGCGGGACACCTCTTGAAAAAATCAGAACAATGGGAAGGAGCAGGGCAACTATCGAGTTTGGAAGGACTCTTGAAAAGAGTGATACCGCAGGGACCGTCCTGAACGAAAGATTTAAAGTCAGACGCTATCTTGTGGGAATGCCCCTGGGAATTGAAGAGACTGACAGGTTTTTCAACCTCCTGTCCAGTATCACAGGAAGGCCTGTTCCTGAAAAATATGCGCTTGAAAGGGGCAGGCTGATTGATTCCTACGTTGACGGGCACAAGTATGTATTCGGGAAAAAGGCTGTTATCTACGGCGAAGAGGAC
>JALWJV010000041.1 GCA_026996955.1 Deltaproteobacteria bacterium | reverse complement strand
CATCGTGCCGATAAAATAAGCAGCTGAATATTTAAATGTCATGTCCTGAATTGGAAGTACTGTAGTTCTAAACTTTCATGACATAGGGTTTGTTATCCCCTGACATGAAAATTAGCTCAAAGTCGGAGGATGAAAGCAAACATGGCTTCTTTACCGCCCGCTTCGCTCAAGGACGCCAAGAACGCAAAGAACAACGTAAAGGCAGTTATTCCTTCCCTGTCGGTCACCCCGACAGGGAAAAGTTAAAAACCTTTGCGTCCTTAGCGTCCTTCGCGGTTCAGCTTTTGTCTTTTTGGGCCTTGAGCCTTTAGCTTTCAGCTTTGAGCTATTTCCACAGTAACTTAAAATAAAACCAGTCTTATAATAAGCGTAATCTGAAATGAACCTGATTTTTATACCCTCCAAACTTGATGTAATAATTTCTTTTCTGGCGATGTTAATGTTCCTCATTGTCCCATGTAACAGCATGGCTGCATCAGTGGACAATGCATTGAATGCTGCATCCAGCACGAGAGATCAAGGCGAGATATTTCCTCGTTACAAGGTCATTGAACCCAATATCGCCTTCTGGAAAAAGATTTATTCACAGTACACTCTTTCCCAAAGTGTAATACATGACAAGTCCAACCTGGACATAATTTATGATGTGTTGACTTTTGACAACTCCAACACTGAGCAGGCACGTAAGAAAAGAAGAAAGATGGAAAAGGCGGCATGTAGGAAGTACAGCCGTATCCTGCGACTGCTTGCATCTGGCAAAAAGCCTGTCACACCGGATGAGAAGCGGGTGGCTGCACTGTTTGGAAAGAGTGCGGACAGAAAGGTGCTTAGAAGAGCGGCAAAAAATGTCAGGTGTCAGAGGGGCCAGAAGGACCGTTTTCTTGAGGGAGTAAAGAGGTCAGGAGCTTATATTCACGCCATGCGTGAGATATTCAGAAGCTACGGCTTGCCTGAAGACCTTTGCTATCTTCCTCATGTGGAATCTTCATTCAGGCACTGGGCGCGGAGCAAATGCGGTGCTGCGGGCATGTGGCAGTTTATGCGTGGCACTGCAAGGAGGTTTATCAGGGTTGATCACCTCATAGATGAGAGGCTTGATCCCTTTGTCTCTACCAGGGCTGCCGCAGAGCTTCTGCTTGATAATTATGAAAAGCTGGGTTCATGGCCCCTTGCCATAACTGCTTATAATCATGGTGCAGCAGGGATGGAGAGGGCGCTCAGGGAGAAGGGGAGTTTTGAAAAGATAATCAGGGAATACAGGGGCAGGAGATTCAAGTTCGCATCAAAAAATTTCTACGCGGAGTTTCTGGCTGCAAAATATGTGGCTGAGCAGTACATGAAAGATAATAATCTGGAGTTTCACCCGCCGGTTGAGGGTGTAACGGTGAAGGTGCCTGCCTATGTTGCTTTTCTTGACCTTGCCCATCTTACAGGTGTAGCTCCTTGTGAACTTAAGGCACTAAATCCTGCACTTGGCCGCTCCATAATTAATGGAAAGTTTTACATACCGGCAGGTTATAAGATAAGACTTCCAGTGCTTGACAGCAGTGATCTTGCACTTGCAATGGCTGCAAATACGTTAGATGATGGAGAAAAGATATTGTATGCATCCCAGAAGCGTCCCCGGCGCTACCGGGTCCGCCGTGGTGATACTGCGAGAAAGATTGCGGCGCGTCATGGTGTAAGCCTTAAGTCCCTTGCCGCTCTTAACGGCTTGGACAGGCGTTTTACAATCTATGCCGGTCAATATCTGCATCTTCCCAATTGATCAGCCCCTACGTTGAGCGTTTCAAAATAGAAAAAGGAATTTTTTTGTGAAATTAAAGGGTTATCCTGAGCCGGTCCACATAATTCTTGAACATGTTCATCACCCCTGATTTCGGCTCTTTCATAATAGTTTTAATTTTGCCATGTTCCATAATGTTTCCATCTTCAAGTACTACTGCATGAGTGCAAAGTGAAAGCACCTCAAAGGGGTCGTGACTTACCAGGATTGTTGAGATGTTATGATCATCAGCGAGTTTCTTTATACTTTTGATTATGCTGTCTTTTATCTCAAGATCCAGGCCGTTAAAGGGCTCATCAAGAAACAGATAATCAGGACGTGCTGCAAGGGCTCGTGCAAGGGCAAGTCGCTGCTGTTCCCCTCCGGACATCTGGCTTGGGTACTTTGAGGCAAGCCCTGCTATTCCGCATGTCTCAAGGGTCTTCAGAGCGATTTTTTCAGAGTTATCACCCCTCATTCCAAGCATGACATTTTCTCTTGCAGTAAGGTTTGGCCACAGTGCCAGGTCCTGAAAGACCATTGCAATTTGCCTTTTTGATGGAGGTACCAGAATCCGGGCGTCTTTGGAAACTGGCTTTCCGTTCAGCAGAACAGTGCCCTGGCTGGGGGCTTCAAGGCCTGCAAGGATGCGTAAGAGGGTTGATTTTCCGCTTCCTGATCTGCCAAGTATAGCCCAGTTTCTGTCTGAACTTATGGTCACGGAGAGGTTTTTAAATATCTGTTTCCTGCTGTAACAGATGCCAATGTCTTTAAGCTCAAATCCTCTTACTGAAGGCTTCATGTGTTCATGCCTCTCCTGAAATGTCCAATCACCATTAGAAGGACGATTGCCAATGCCATATAGATCAAATCAAGCTGGGCAATCAGTGCCCTGGGCGCATTGGCCATGATGGTTAATATTGCAAGAGGCAGGTTTTGGCTTCCAGGCGGGTGCAGGAGGAGTAGGGTTGAGATATCTGCTTGTGAGAAAAGGGCAGTTACCAGGAAGCCTGCCATTACCGGGCCTGAGATCACAGGAATAATTATTTTAGCAATGTACCTGCCAAGGGAGATACCTTGCATTTCCGCAGCCCAGGCCCAGGAAGAGGGCACGGAGTTAAGGGCGCGAAGAACCAGCAAGGCCGGGATTGGAAACAGCCTTAAGCCCTGGGAAAGGCATACGGCAGCCCTGCTTCTGAATATAAAATCAGTCCACGGCGGAGAAATGGTTCCTGCTGCAGAATACCCAAGGGCTGTCAGAGTGGCAGGAAGTGAAAAGATCAAAAGCATTGAAACAGTGCCAAAGTACCTGTGCCGCGCCGATTTGTTCATGAAAAACGCAGCAGCCGTACCTGACAGTGTGGCAGCTGAAGCGGTTCCGGTAGCATAAACCAGGGAGTTTGCCCCGGTTCTTGAGATTACATTCATTATTTCCGCCACGTCCGGTACCGAGATGGCAGGTACAATAAGACCGGTTGCCGGGACTCCAAGTTGAAGCAC
The DNA here is from genome assembly GCA_026996955.1 of Deltaproteobacteria bacterium. Taxonomy (GTDB): domain Bacteria; phylum Desulfobacterota; class Dissulfuribacteria; order Dissulfuribacterales; family QOAL01; genus S144-17. Next base: position 4,450 of record JALWJV010000041.1, on the reverse strand, counting down.
AAGAACTGCAAGGCTTGATATGAATGCAAGCCTTGACATTTGCGGATGATAGCGAGGATGGTTGCTGCCAGTGGAGACTGACAGGTTTTGAAGAGGCTGCTTGCCACTTATTGCAAGAGCTGTGAGGAGTGTCAGAAGTGCCGCACCAGACATGAGAAGACACTGTGAAGCCGCAAGGTTCAGGTCATAGAGTGCTGAAAAGCTGATTAGAATTTCAGATATGGCAACTTTTACACCAAGCGCCATCGCTGGCCCCGGGCATGAGAGCATTATACATGTCCCCATTAATGCAGTGGTTAATGCCGAGGGGAAAACAAATCGTGCGGCATAACGCAAAAGGCATCTTTCTCCTCCTGCAAGCCTTGCCGCAAGGCATTGACCCGAAGAAAGAAGTGAGCTTGCGGTAATGGTTGCCAGCATAACCAGGGGTAGTGTTACGATGGCAGTAACATAAACCATGCCTGCAGGGCCGGTGAGGAATTTGATTTCAAAGTATCTTATGCCCTGGGCTAACAGGAGGGGAGGCATGCAAAGCGGGGTCAAAAATAGCATCCGTATTATTTTTGCCCCGCTGAAAGAATAAAATGAATGCATTAACCCCAGGCAGATACCGATTACCAGAGCAACTGTCCCTCCTGCCAGGTTAAGTGCAAGACTTTTTGCAAGAATGGGGATAAAGCCTTGAAGCGCGTCCAACCTGCCCCCGGTTTTGACAAATTCCGCAACAAGAGGGACAGCGGGCAGCAAGGCTGTGAATATGATGGCGCTTAACCCTGCTGTACGCCACCAGCCCGGGCGTTCCAGGGACAGGGCTGAAACGCTCATGAATTTGCGTCAACCCATTCTTTCAGAAAGCCATCCATAATCTTTTGGAGCGTGTCGGCAAGCAGATTGTAATCCACCTGCATGATTTTTATGTCAGAAAGGGGTGGAAACTGTTCAGGGCCAGGAATGTTGTCTCTGAGAGGGAACTGGGCTGCCGTGCTTGCAGCAAGCATCTCTTCAACCTCAGGGCTCAAGAGATAGTCAATAAATTTCTTTGCCTCGTTTTCGTGGGGCGCCCCCTTGATCAGCACTGCACAGTTCGGGACCAGAAGGGTTCCAATGGTATCCTGATCAGGAAAAACAAAACCCGTATCAAGTCCCTCTTTCATAGCCACGTTTATGTCATCTGTATCTGTGATGCCCAGGATGCACTCACCGGATGCAACTTTATCCTTGACATCTCCGTTTGAACCCACAATCTTTCCGCCATTTGCTGCAAAATCATTAAAAAACTGTTTGGCACCCACAGGCCCCAAGGCCTGAAACAGGGCAGCGGCGTGCATGGACGTGGTTCCAAAGAGCGGATTTGCCATGCAGGCCATGCCCTTGTATTCAGGCGATGTCAAATCACGAACAGACGCAGGCGGTTTTCTGTATGAAAATGCAAGCTTGTTAAAAATTATCACCCTTGCCCTGGTGGAAAATGCAGTCCAGTACCCTTCCGGGTCGGAAAATTCCTCAGGCAGCCCCTTGGCTGACGGTGAATGATAAGGTGCGGAAATTCCCCGTTTTTTAAGGATTGCGGCCCGGACCGGATCACCGCTCCAGAATACATCAGCCACAGGACGTGCACTTTCTGCAATAAGCCGGTTCAGGAGCCCTGTGCTTTTGGTCTCTTCAGTATCTGTTACCAGCCGTACCTTTATCCCGGACTGTTCTTCAAAGCGCTTGGCAACAGGTCTTGAGAAAATATCATCAACAGATGTATAAACAACCACTTCGGGCTGGGTATTATTCCCCTGACAGCCAAAAAGAATGGCCTCGAAACACAAAACAGAAAAAATAATAGTCCGTTTGAATATCATTTTGGTTCCTCAATCTTGATTTCAATGTCATCAAAGGATGATGCGGCATCAGCCTTTGTCCATACGCCAACGCCCCCGGCATTCCTGAAGGTATCATCGGTTGTTTCAAGGAGTTTTTTGCCATTTACCCAGCCGGTGATGTGATTGCCACGTGCATCTATTCTGATGGTAAACCAGTTACCTGCCCTTATGCCGTGGATATCGGCGCCTGCAAGCATCACCCGCCTTCCCCTTTTTACATAGTAGATGCGAAAGTTGTCTTCAAGGGGGTTCAGCCGGGCCACATAATAGTTGTTGCGGTCAGTGACTCGCCACATTGGGCCTCCTCCCTGATCAATCCTGCCCCTGTCAGCACGAACCCGTACAGTAATGGTCCCATCCCTGAATGACACCATATCTGTCCAGCATATGTTGAACTGCCCTCCTGACGGGGCCTTGATTTGAGTGATTTTTAGGATGTTAGGGGAAGATGGGGCATCAGAGTCTGAAACTACCTGCCATACCGCATTAAAACGGGCATGTCCCGTGGTTTCGGGGTGCAAGCCAATCGGAAGCCTGGAATCGGTATCAAAATTTATGATAAGTAGTGAAGAAAAGTTGTTTCCTGATGCCATGCATAGGTTGTTGGTTGGGTATAAAAGGGTAAAAAAGAGTGATAAAACGCATAGTTTTTTAATGGGATCCATAATTTTTGTTCCTTTATGCCCGAAAGGCTTGATAACAAAAAAAATATTAGTACACTATAAAACAATAAGGTAGATACATTATACTATGTTGGCGCTTTTTTATAAAGTTTGAGCTAAACAAGACTTAAAAAGTACCTTTTGTCTTGTGTTTCCAGACAGCTCAAAGCTGAATACTCAAGCAAAATGAAGGCTTATGTTTCAGTTTTTGATTTTGAGCTTTGAACTAACTTTTATGGTCAGATTTATAAATGACTTACAGACAAAGAAAAATATTACTTAAATTCAGGTGGTGGCTCAGTATTAGGTTTTTAACCTTGTTAAGTGATTTGACTGTAATTGTATGTGCTTGGATTGGGTCATTCTGGCTGAGGAACAATCTCTCTCTTTCGTCAGAGACATATAAGGTCCTTCTGTCAAGTACATTGATTGCGGTGGTGGTGCAGTTAGGTACATTAATATTTTTCCGTGTATACAGGATTACTGCAAGGTTTGTCTCTATTGACGACTTAAAAAGGATAGTAGAAGCGGCAGCTGTAGGTGTATTTTTGACATTTGCCATGCTTTTTGCGTGGAATCGTCTTGAGGGTATTCCCCGTGCATTGCCGCTTTTGGACATTATTCTGCTTGTCCTGGGGCTTGGAGGTACAAGGGCGCTTTATCGAATGTTGCGTGAGGGCGTTCTTATACCACGGAAGAGTGGTATAAGAACACTTATTGTTGGTGCTGGAAGTGGGGGAGAGCAGCTTCTCAGGGCCTTACGTAACGGAGATGGAGAGTACAATCCTGTTGGTTTTCTTGATGATAGCCGTTCCAAGGCTGGGAAAACTGTGGCAGGAGTAAAGGTGTTAGGTCGTATAAGAGAACTGCCTGAAATTGCAAAGCAATATAATATAGAACTATCTGTTCTTGCAATTCCGTCTGCCGATAAAAAATTGGTGCAAAGATTCGTTGAGCTTTGTATCCAGGCAGGGATATCCTATAAGACCCTTCCATCCACAACAGATTTGCTTTCTGGCAAACTGAATGCCGATTCGGTCAGGGATGTGACAATTGAAGACCTGCTTGGCCGGGACCCTGTTAAACTTGACTGGACCAGGATCCAGGCGGAATTTTCTGGTCGCAGAGTTATGGTGACTGGTGCTGGTGGGAGTATAGGATCAGAGCTCTGCCGCCAACTTATAAAACTTGCTCCATCCAGGCTTATTCTTATTGAAAATAGTGAATTCGCACTGTACCAGATTGAACAGGAGCTGCAGAAACATGCCGGCTCTGTTGACTTGATGCCGGTTTTATGTGACGTGCGTGATTCGTGTATGGTGGAGTCAGTGGTAAATGATACCAGGCCGGAAATAGTTTTTCATGCTGCAGCTTACAAGCATGTGCCCATGGTGGAGATGAATCCCAGGGCAGGTATCAAAACCAATGTTTTTGGCACCCTTAATCTTGCTCAGGCTGCAATCAAGTCAGGTGTAAGGAAATTTGTAATGATTTCTACTGACAAGGCAGTAAATCCAACGAACATAATGGGAGCAACCAAGCGCGTGGCAGAGATATACTGTCAGAATTTGAATGGGCGAACCGATGGCACAGCCTTTGTTACCACGCGTTTTGGTAATGTGCTTGGTTCTTCAGGTTCTGTTGTCCCCCTTTTTCAGCGTCAGATAGCTGAAGGTGGGCCTGTTACCGTGACCCACAAAGATATAGAACGATTTTTCATGACCATACCAGAGGCATGCCAGCTTGTGCTTCAGGCGGCAGCAATGGGGCAGGGTGGGGAGATATTCGTCCTTGATATGGGAGAGCCGGTTAAAATTGATCATCTGGCACGGCAACTCATAAAACTTTCTGGGCTCGAGCCTGACAGGGATATTCAGATCGTGTACACTGGGCTAAGGCCAGGAGAAAAATTGTATG
>JALWJV010000040.1 GCA_026996955.1 Deltaproteobacteria bacterium | reverse complement strand
CTGAAATGGAGCAGACTCCGCTTCCTTCAAGAGGAATTTGGTCTTCCAGCCCTGCTCCCCTGGCTGCGGCAGATATCAGGGACTCACAATCTTCCATGAGAGTCCTGTAGTCATGGCCTGCACGATACCATTCAAGCATGGTGAACTGCGGAAGGTGCATTTTTCCATACTCTTCCCTGCGGAAAACCGGTGTAATCTGGAAAATCTTCTCCATGCCCTTGGCAAGAAGGCGTTTCATGTGGAGTTCCGGTGATGGAATTAGATAGAGGTCGTGACGCTTTCCCGGATGGGTGCGTGAAATGCCTGCCCCAGGAACACAGAAGGTCTCGATTGAAGGCTCTGGAGCCGGGGCATTGATAAGGACCGGGGTCTGCACCTCCACAAACCCCTGCTGATAAAACCAGCGCCGTAACGCCCTTATTACCTGGTCACGGCGCTTGAGCATATCTTTCAACGACGTTACTTTTTCACCCTCTCAACATACTCACCGGTTCTGGTATCAATTTTAAGCAGTTCACCTTCCTCAATAAAGAGCGGGACATTTATTTTGTGACCGGTCTCAAGGGTAACCGGCTTGGTGGCGCCGGTAGCAGTATCTCCTTTGACTCCAGGGTCTGCCTTTGTAACCTCAAGCTCTACAAATATGGGCAGGGTTATATCAATAGGGGTATTTTCAAAGAACAGGATGTCAACTTCCATGTTGTCTTTAAGGAAGTTCTTGGCATCTCCAACCTGCTCTGCTGTTAGCATCACCTGGTCATAGGTCTTGGTGTCCATGAAGTGGTAACCCTCTGCATCATTATAGAGATACTGCATGTGGGATTCTTCAAGGGGGGCAGGCTCAAACTTGTCACCTGAACGGTATGTACGGTCCATGGTGTAGCCTGAAATCATGTTCTTGAGCTTGCAACGGTACAGGGCCTGACCTTTACCGGGTTTTGAAAACTGGAAATCTGTGATGATATATGGTTCTCCGTCTATGAGGATCTTTAATCCCTTCCTGAGGTCTGATGATTCGTACAACTTTATTCTCCTTGGATGTTTATGATACCTGGATTGAGCGTTTCAAAAACTGGAAAATTGTTTTGTATCTATTCAGCGTGGTAAATGGTCTTGTTTTGGAGTGACTCTGAAGAATTTCGTAGTTTTTCTTGGCGAAGCGCAGCCACAAAAATCGCGTCTGTCTGAGTGAGGTACGAGCGAGTTTCGCGATTTTGGCGGAGCAAGCCTTAGAAAAACAAGAAATTATTCACCGGAACGGAAAAACAAGGCCATTTACCAACCTTCAATAAATAAATACGCTGAACAGTTACATTGTTTTTTCAATTTTCGCGGATCTGCAGCAAATCCGACAGTCGCTCAATCTAGGTGATAGTTTTATGTCTTCTATTTCTTCCTTAATGTCCCATACCCAGGTGGTAAACGCCGGGAATATGGTCTGACTCCGTTAAAATATACTGTTTCTTGCCTTGTAACAAGAATAAATCCTGCATGAACAGCCTGTTCAGTACCTGATTACAAAATCTCCATCAACTCCCACAGGTGTCTGTTCCTCAACAGAAACATCCCGAACCCGGCTCCAGGGAGAGCCTTCATGGCACCACTTGATAAGTGCATCAACCTTTTCCGCAGGCCCTTCTGCCTCAAGCTCAACTGTTCCGTCAGGCAGGTTGCGGACCCAGC
>JALWJV010000039.1 GCA_026996955.1 Deltaproteobacteria bacterium | reverse complement strand
ATTTATTTATACCGTATCATCACATTAGGAGCAAGGCTTATTTTAAATTTTAACTGTATTTTCAGATAGATAATTTTAAGGACTTTTTACGAGTCCATCAATATTGATCAGGTCATCAAATACATTTTTCAGAGAAGCTTCAGATGCATAGGTTGCAGTAATTGTCTTTGCCATAACAGTATTCTCCTTTGGGTTTAAGGTGAAATACAAAATGACCATTCCAATAACTTAACAATAAGACAGGATATCGTGGTTTCAAGCCCTTAAATATATCTTTCCCCTGTGGCAGTCTGTTTTCTGAATTGAGCTATTGTTAGGTTTGCCACATTATGAAACGCTCGGTTCAGGTTTTGAATAAACGTGTATTATCTTTGCAGAAATGGGAAGGATATCATTATCAACTGGGAAATAAAGCCTGCTGCAGTCCTGCAGGCAACAGCGAGGGCTAGGCTTTAGACTGCGGTTATAAAGGTACCTCTTCTCTTCTTGCAGAAGATAAATTCCAGCACGGTTATCTTCCAGTTTTGCATGCCATGTATCTTTAAGGGGTGTATCATGAAGGAGTTCAGAAACGGCCTCCGCCCTCCCATCAGGTAGGATAACTTCAATGAGTTGATGTGACATGTTTGAAACCTTCAATTATTGGCCAGAAACAATCTGGACTATACTGCGTTCATGTTCAGGCATAATCTGCTGTGCCTGCATTACTGTAGTAGGATGATCAGTGAAAGATACCAAAAAAACTGAAAAGGGACTGTGGAAATTCTTCTTCTGGCCTCTGGTATGGCTGTTGGTTTTCTGGTCAGCCCACGTTATATCTGAAAGATGTGGCACATTTAACAGCCTTGGCCTCTGGTCTTCTGTTGCAGGAGCCATAATACTTTGCTGGGCCTTGGTTATACATATAGTGGCTGGGAAATCACTTAAAAAATTCGGACACACAGAGGGCCACACCAGTATATGGCCAGACCGGATGGTCACCTGCGGGATATATTCATGCATGAGGCACCCTCAGCACCTGGGGCTTGCCATGATTCCTGGGGGGTTGGCACTTCTTTCAGGCTCAATAATCGCTGTAGCAGCATGTGGATGGGCCGTACTGGCTGCACTCTGGTTTGTGATAGTTATTGAAGAGCCGGAATGTCAGAAAAAGTTCGGAGAGGAGTATTGTCTCTATATGCAAACTACTCCAGCCTTTTCTCTCAGCTTCAGATGCCTTGCGGCAGGCTGGAACGAGCTTAAGAAAACGTAATCAGTATCTGATCCTAGGGAACTCCATCCGATGCGTTTTGGTGGGCCCGAATCTAAAAAATATATTTGCCAGCTCAATTATCATTTGATATTATCTTACATGTAAGAAAATAAAAATGAGAGGGGGGTAATAATTATGGCAAATGTAGCAACAACTAAATTGTCTTCCAAGGGACAGGTTGTAATACCCGAAAATATCAGGAAAAAACTTAAACTTGAAACAGGTGTTCAGTTTGTCGTATTGGGAGATAATGATGTGGTAATTTTAAAAAAGATATCTCCACCTACTATTGATGAGTTTGATGCCCTGATTAAAAAGGCTCGGAAAACCGCAAAACAGGTTGGGCTGAAAAAGTCAGATATTGAACTTGCTATAAAAAGGGTAAGGTCTCAAAAGTGAGGGTTGTACTTGATACAAATGTTTTAATTTCAGCTATTTTTTTCTCAGGTACCCCTTCCAAAATATTTACACACTGGAGAAAAGGAAATTTTACCGCGGTCATTTCAAAGCCCATAATCGTTGAATATACAAGGGTTGCCGAAGAAATTGGTGCAAAATTCCCTCAAATAGATATTTCCGAGATTTTGGAACTATTTATCCTGAATTCTGAGATTGTAGATACAGGAGATTTAAGAATTACAGTATGTGAAGATCCAGATGATAATAAATTCATTGAGTGTGCTATTGCAGGCAGATGTGAAATAATTGTCAGTGGAGATAAACACTTATTAAAGTTAGCTACATATCAGGGAATTGAAATTTTAACACCGAGAAAATTTGTAGATAACTACCCGAACCCCCAAAAAAAGTGAACAACAGGGGTGCGGTTGACCGCCAATCCGCTACGCTTCTTGGTGGCAACTGACCCTGGACATTGGCAGCACCAGAATCTTCGAATTGATAGTCATTTCACTCATAAGGTGAGCGGAATAACCTGAGCCACAAAGCCGTAATTATTTGTTTCTACGGACTAAATACTTTTTATTCATTTTCGAAGTGCAGGGTTTAGGTTATACGCTAATGGTCAGGGCAGCAGTTATGCTTTTCCTGTTTATTGTCTTGCTTGGATTCTTTTCTTTTTCATTCAACATGCCCACAATTATATGTTTTTTCACAACATGAGATTATTTTCCGTTCTTTTTCAGTTCTTGCTGGTGTTGTTTCTGCCCTCTTGCGGGGTAAGCCCTGTCTGGTCTGCTGATTCTGCGCTGACTGTCCAAACAACTTTCAGCAGCGCTGAGCTCTCTGCCAGAAAGCAGGTGCTTCAACCTGCAATGAAGTCACTGGATGCCCTGAATAAAGAAGTGGCGTCCATTCAGCATGAGCGCGATGCCCGGCTTGCCGCTCTGCAGCACATGGCGGTTACGGATACCATGGTTGAGCAGGCAAGGCTTGATATGGAGTCGGTGCAGGTCAATCTTCAGTCTGCGGCCCTTGATGTGGAGCACGAAAAGCAGAAGATAGCGGGCCTTGAGGCTGCAATTCAAGGCCTGCAGCAGCAGATAGACCTCGCGGGAAGCGGCAAGGATGATAAAAAAAAACGTGCTGAATTGTCAAATCAGCTTTCCCTTGCAAAGGCGCTCCTTGAGATAGAGCAACAGTATGCCCAAGTGCTGGCTGATTATGCAAACGCCCTGAAAAAGAAGGCGGAGCTTGCAAGTTCCTGGTATCAGAGTGTTCAGGCTGTTTATAAACAGCAACAGCAGGTCAGACATCAGGAATCCCTTGACGAGTTGAAGCGTCGCCTGCAACAGCAGGAGCAGGACGCCAGGAAACAGACAGCACAGCTTCAGCAAGAGCTGTCAGCCCTGTCTCCCGGTGACCCTTCAAACCTTGAAAAGAGTGAGCTTATTCAAAAAAGAATCCAAGCTCTTGCAGAATCTCTGAATGTCCTGCGAATGCAAATTGCCGTGCAGGAGATTGCAGGTGAATATGAGGGGTTGAACCTCAATGTACAGAACCACCTTCCCGTTGCTGTATTGCGAAAGGATCTAAAAACCTTAAAGGATTTATCAAGCCGCCTGGAGCCGTTAACCACTCTTGTCTCCGGCAAGCTTGATGTGCTTCAGCGCCAGTGGGCATTGCTCCAGAAGCAATACGCCCTTAAAAATATCTCTGTCCGGACCTTTAATCTTGAGAAAAAGATTCTCACCGGCCTGATTGAGCAGTTTTCAACACTTCAGAACAGATTACAGTCCTTGGACAGACAGTTGCAGCATGACATGGATCGGGTAAAGCAGGCCTACAGCAAAAGTGTTCAGCAGAGCCTTGATGCCCGTGAATCCCTGCCCCATGACCTTGCAAGCTGGAAAAAGGTCTTTTTTGAATTTTTGTCCACTCCCAGACAGGTGGGGCAGCTTGCAGTAAAAAGCACAGGTGCGTTGAAAACAGGGTGGCAGAAGGCTGGTCCTGGCAAAAAAATTCTTTTTTCAGCCACTGCACTGATTTTATTGATACTCACACTGATGGTTGGTCATTTTGCTAGGCCCCGGCATATCAAGTATGGAGGTGAGCTTAACTTTTCTTCCAGGGTAAGGATAATCGCCCTTGCCCTGCTTAATGAGAGCAGGTTTTTACTGCTGCTTAGTGGCACACTGCTGCTTGCCGGGAGAATATTTGAAGTAGAGCCCCTTATTTTCAGGTTTCTTGTTCTGCTTGTTGCAACCCTGGTATGTGTGCAGCTGGTCATCAGGCTAAGTTACTGGGTCTTTATCTCTCCCCTGGTTCCCACCGGAGAGAGACAGCCCCGTCTCTACCGAACCATCACCTGGACAGCCATTTTCAGCGCCCTTTTCGTCCTGCTGGTGGGGCTTGGGAATATGGGGCTGTTTTCACCACAGTTGCGTAATGTGATCGACCGCCTTTTCATGCTCCTGCTCCTCCCCTGGGTCTATTTCTTCATGTATCTGCGCAGGGTCATTATTGCCAGGCTGAAGCCCAGGCAACGCTCGCGCTTTCTTGTTCATCTCGCTGTAACGGCCAGTATTTCCATTCCTCTGACACTGTTTTGTGCAGCCCTCATCGGGCTTGCCGGCTATATCAACCTGGCATGGTTTGTAGCCGGTCAACTTGGCGTACTACTTTCCGTAATTTTTGGATGGATAGTGGCACATGATCTTGCAATGGACTGGCTTGGTGCCTGGGAGCAGGAAATACGGCGGAGGCAGGATGGCGATACCGCTCTGTTACTCTTCTCTCCGTTAAGAAAAATTATAGATCTGATGCTTTTTCTCCTTGTCCTGGGCTGTATGGCCCGCTTGTACGGCTGGGGAACAGATTCTGTCATAGCAAACTTATTGAAAAGCTGGCTGGAATATCCCCTGTTCCATGTAGGGACCCAGAGCATTACGCTGTTCAGCATCCTGACCAGTATTTTTGTCTTTGTCGTGTTTATTTATCTTGGCTCCCTATCAAAAAACTTTACCTATGCCTGGCTGTATAAAAATGTAAAAGACAGGGGGCTCAGAAACAGCCTGTCTGTGTTTACGCAATACGCGGTGCTTGTAATAGGCATACTTGTTGCGCTCAATGTCATTGGGATAAATTTGACCAGCCTCACCGTGTTTGCCGGTGCCCTTGGTGTCGGTATCGGTTTTGGTCTGCAGAATATCGCCAACAACCTGGTAAGCGGCCTCATCCTGCTGGCGGAGCGTCCTGTTCGGGTTGATGACTGGGTAACTGTGGGAGATTCCCAGGGGATAATATCGCGTATAGGTCTCCGTTCCCTGGTTTTGAGAACATGGGACAATCAGGACGTTATTATCCCCAACTCCTCACTGATAACCACCCCGGTAACCAACTGGACCCTTTCGGATACCATACTTCGAACCGTTTTTGAGGTTGGGGTCCGTTATCAGGATGATCCCCACAGGGCAAGGGATGTCATTTATGATGCGGTGTGTATGGTGCCTGAGGTATCGCTGGAGAACAAGCCAAGGGTCTATCTTACGGAATTTGCCAATTCATCGGTTAATTTCCGGGTGGAATTTTATTCTAACCTGTCCAGTCAGCACGGGAGGGGCGCGGTGAAATCAAAGGTAATGTTTGCAATATGGGACGCCCTGAAAGATGCGGACATAGGGATTCCATTTCCACAGCAGGATATATACATCAAGGAAGTGCCAATTGGAAACACAGAGCAGGCTGCGGTGTTTACTGAACAGAAGGGGCCTGCGTCACCTGTGGCAGGTAGCGGCTTCAATCCCACCTCCATGCAATAGCGGTCTTCAGGAAGTCTGCTAAGATGGGATGTTTAATACATCCTTTTCCTGAACATTATGCCTGCAGTTGCAAGGCTTAATATCCCGATTAAAGCCATGGGCCAGTACTGAGGCCACAGCAGGCTGAAGGATGCGCCTTCCATGAATATTGATCTTACGATTATCAGAAAGTAGCGCAGCGGGTTCAGGTAGGTGATTGCCTGAACGGCTTCCGGCATGTTTTCAATGGGAGTAGCAAACCCTGAGAGGATTACTGACGGGACCAGAAAGAGAAATGCCCCCATGAGCCCCTGCTGCTGCGTTACTGACATGGCTGATATCATAAGCCCGATACCGATTGCAGAGAGCAGAAAGGCAAAGAGCCCTACATACATTGCCAGGATGCTGCCCCTGAGCGGAATATGAAACCATGCCACAATCATGAATATAATGAATGTTGCCTCAAGTGTTCCTATTATGAAACCCGGCAGGGATTTTCCAATCAGTATCTCAAGTGGAGTCATTGGAGTTACCAGAAGCTGGTCAAATGTGCCCCCTTCCCTCTCCTTTGCAACAGACATGGCGGTAATCTCAATGGTTACCACCAGGGTAAGCAGCGCCACTATTCCTGTGATAATAAACCAGTGGGAGTTGAGAGTCCTGTTAAACCATGAGCGCACAACGAGCCTTCCCGGCGGCACACGCCCCTGGTGCTCTGCCGACCATGCCTGGTTGAAATCCATCAGGATGGAATGGACATAATTCAGGGCAATCAGGGCGGTGTTTGAATTGCGGCCGTCGAGTATTACCTGAATTTCCGAAGGCTGGTTTCGCCTGATGTTTTCTGAAAATTTCGGCCCGATATGAAGGACAAGAAGCGCCTCCTTGAGATTGATTACAGGGGCTATGTCTTTGTCACTGTCCAGTGTCCTGGCAAGTTTGAATGCCCTGGAACCCTCAAACCTTGCAAGAAGCTCACGGGAGGCCTGTCCCGGGTCTTCATTGTAAACGGCGTAGGGGACATTGTTGAGATCAAAGCTTGCAGCATATCCGAACACGATGAGCTGGGCGATAGGAGGTATGACAAGCACCATCCTGCTCTTCTTGTTTGTCAGGATGGCGATAAACTCTTTAATCATCAACGCGAATATTTTCTTTATCATGGCCTGGTTACTCCAGTCTCTTGCGTGACTTTTTCTTTATCACCATCATAAAAAATGCCCCCATGCCCATGAGCCAAAGACAGTTTGTGATAAAAATGGGCCAGATATCCCCTGCAAGAAATATGGTCTGGAGCATGCTCACGAAATATCTTGCCGGAACTATATGGGTAAGCCACTGAATGGGAACAGGCATTGAGCCTATATCAAAGACAAATCCCGAAAGGATGAACGCGGGCAGGAAGGTGATTACAATGGCAATCTGACCTGCTACAAACTGGCTTCCCGCAGCGGTTGAGATAAGAAGCCCCATGAAGATTGCGGTAAGCATGAACAGGGCTGAGCCTGCCGTAAGTGCCAGGATGGAGCCCCTGAGAGGTACGTGAAAAATCCAGACAGCCATGAGCACAGAAAGCACCATGCCGCTCATGCCAAGGAAAAAGTACGGCACCACCTTCCCTATGATGATTTCTTTCATGCTGACCGGGGTTACGATAAGCGCCTCCATGGTGCCGCGTTCCCACTCCCTGGCGATCACCATTGAGGTCAGCATGGCGCCTATCAGGGTCATGATTATGGCTATAAGGCCAGGGACCAGGTAATTCCTGCTCCGAACCGAGGCATTAAACCATATACGGTGTTTTACCGTGGCCGGCATCCTGAGCCTGACGCCTTTTTCAAGTGCGTAATGCTCAAGCCATTTCAGCCACACGCCGGTTATATATCCCTGGGTTATCCTTGCCTTGTTGGCATCCACTCCGTTAAGGATCACCTCCACAGGTGCATTGCCCTCAAGGAACATCTGGCGGCCAAAGTTTGACCTGAACCATATTATGCCGTCAACTTCACGAGTCATGACGGCATGTTCCGCCTCCTTGATGTTGTTCATTATAACCGGCCTGAAATAGGCAGACTGGCGGAATCCGCTGATAAAATCAGAGACCTCCCTTGATGGCTTGTCGATTACAACGGCAACAGGAACGTGTTTAGCATCAAGGGATACGCCGTATCCAAACAGAAGCAGCAGGATTACAGGAAGGACAAATGCAATGCCGATGCTGGAGGGGTCCCGGAGGATCTGGTACATCTCCTTTCGTATCAGCCCTTTAAGCCTGGTGCGGTTGATGCCCCTGCTTACATGCCTG
>JALWJV010000038.1 GCA_026996955.1 Deltaproteobacteria bacterium | reverse complement strand
ATTCCTGCACTTAAAGTCAGGGCCGCTGTGGTTGAGTTCGGGCTTAACAGCCCTATAAGGGCCGAGGACCTGGTTGAAGAACGGGACGTTGTGTACCCCTGGGAGTCACTTGCCACTGCCCTTCAGAGGATGGCAGAAGCAGGAAGTGATGAGCTTGTGATACTTACAAACCGCAATACAAGGAAGATTGACGGCATCTTGAGCAGGGCAGATATTCTAAGGGCATACGACCAGGCAGTTGCTCAAAAGAGGGAGTAATATTACTGTTTCGCCGTACTGGATGTGGTAATGAAAAGACACCACAACCAGACATTCGTTAGGCTGAATTACTCCCCTTATCTAAAGCCTACATTAACTATTCAGCGTACTTATGTTAATAAAGGTTGGTAAATCGTCTTGTTTTTCCGTTCCGGTGAACAATTTCTTGTTTTTCTAAGGCTTGCTACGCCAAAATCGCGAAACTAGCTCGTCCCTCGCTCAGACAGACGCGATTTTTGTGGCTTCGCTTCGCCAAGAAAAACTACGAAATTGTTCAAAGTCACTCCAAAACAAGACAATTTACCACGCTGAATAGATACAGCCTACATAACATTTTTCCCATCTACATCCCCATCACCATCGTCGTCTTCCGCAGGATCATAGTTGGCATCCTGAACCACACTGCCAAATGCCCGGGCCTTGATTTCAGCCTTTTTACGCTTTTCAACCGCATCAACGATGCACCTGGCAAACAGGGGACCTGCTGTTTGATTGGCCAGCCTATTAGGATGGGAATCTGAACTGGAATGGCTCCCTTCATACTCATAACGAAGACAATACTGCTGCCCTTCCGGTGGATCAGGCCGTTTTTCAGCAACAATACCAAAGAAATCAAATATAAAAATATTTGGATGGTCCTTACCATCTTCAGTAAGGAAATCATTCTTGACCCACTGAACAAACTCCCATGCCCTTGAAGCCTGATCAGCATTTGTTGCAAGCCTGTGCAGTGGCGCCAGAGTCCAGACAATAAAGGTGGTTTCAGAATACTTGTCCATCTCGTTACGCAGGGCACGGTACTGCAACTTGTAATTTTCAAGGCTCTTTCGAGAGGAGCCAACGTCTGGTGTTCCGGTATCAGCAAGAATTGCCGCACCAGGGAAACAGTGTTTGAATATCACCACGTCGTATTCTTCAGCCAGGTTGTCCAGGCACTCCATGTTGGGGTTCCCAGGCTGACATGCCCCATTAACCCACAGGTTCCAGTAATCATAAGGATAGTTTGCCCATGGATAACCGTTGGTGGGATACGCCCGCTCCTCAATGACAAGGCTGGGATCATACTCAGCTAGCCACTTGGGAACCTCACCCTGCGTATAAACATTGCCTCCGGTTGAGTGGTGCAGAAAAATTATCTTTTCTCCTGCGGCAAATGCCTTGCCCTGCACTGCGAAACAGCAAAAAAGCACACTCAATATCAAAAAAAGCCCTTTAAGATTCATATCATTTCTCCTGTTATTTTATAAAAACCTGGATTGAGCGATTGTCGGATTTGCTGCAGATCCGCGAAAGAGGAATTTCCCACTAATAGTCAGCTATATGGGAATTCCTCTGACAAAGGAGATGCAGTGAATCCGGCAATCCCGAAGGGTTTCAAAAATTGAAGAGTATGATACATGTAACTCCTTTTAATATCGTAAAATTAT
>JALWJV010000037.1 GCA_026996955.1 Deltaproteobacteria bacterium | reverse complement strand
CCAGTTATACAGGGCAGGCCAGTTGTCTCTTGCCATCAACAACAAAAAGGCTGCCTCCTATTTTTTCAGCAGGGCAGCGTCAGAAGCGGATGACTCGGCCTTTTACAAAAAAGCCGCGGTAAAAATAGCAGCAAAACTCAAGGCTGAGCAATGAATGAAGTTTTAAAGAGCTGGCTCCAATTACTACGCCCACACCAGTGGGTGAAAAATCTCATGCTACTCTTTCCCCCTTTTCTGGGCGGTACACTTCTGCATATCGACTCATTTCATGCCCTGCTTTTGCCCATCCTGAGTTTTTCCATGGCCTCAAGTTCCGTCTATATCATAAATGACATAATGGATATTGAGCAGGACATTCATCATCCTGTAAAAAAGAACAGGCCACTACCATCAGGCAGGATCAGAACCGGCGAGGCAATAGGTGCCGCAATACTGATAACGCTGTTGTCAGGTATTACAGGCGCTTTTATATCGCCCGGTTTTTTAGTCATTCTTGGCATATATATCGTAATTTCAAACTCTTATTCCCTCTTTCTGAAATCAATACCACTGGTTGAAATATTCTGTGTTGTATCGGGATTCCTGCTGCGCCTGGAGGCCGGAGGGGTAGCGTTTGCAATCCATATCTCAGATTGGCTTTTCCTTTCAGTTTTCCTGCTGGCGCTGTTCCTGGTCTCAGGTAAAAGGTTAAGTGAACTGCTGCATGCAGGAGGGCAGCCACCAGGACTTATCAGGCCTGTGCTGAAAAAATATCCCGACAACTTTTTTCAAGCCGCCATGTCAATATCAGGCTCAGCAGTACTGGTCACATACACCATGTATGTCATAGATCACCACAGCAATATTCTAATCATCCCTTTATGCTGCTTCGGTCTGCTGCGATTTAGCCTTAGGGTTCTGGCCGGACGTGGAGGAGACCCAACCAGGGCACTGCTTAAAGATCCACAACTGCTGGCCGTCGGCATTGCCTGGGCGTTACTGGTATTATTCGATACTTATTGATGCATCAGTAAGCATTTTTTCAAAATAAGGTATCATCACGCAAATCCGGTATTGATCTGTTGTCAAAGTATGATATATTGTCATACCAGGAGGTTTTTAAATGTCTGTTTCCAAGGTTGCAATTACTATTGATAATGAGCTGTTACGGCAAATAGATTTAATGGTGCAAGCGAACTTATTTCCTAACAGAAGCAAGGCCATTCAGGAAGCTGTTGCTGATAAGCTGAAACGCTTGAAAAGGACTCAATTAGCCAGGGAGTGCGCCAAACTTGACCCGGATTTTGAACAAAACATGGCGGGAGAAGGATTATTTACGGAGTTAGATGAATGGCCAGGATATTAAGGGGAAGCATTTACTGGGCTGATTTAAATCCTGTTAAAGGCAGTGAGCAGGGCGGTATCCGGCCTGTTCTTATTTTGAGTAATGATATTTTTAATGAACGATCCGGCACTGTAATAGCTATGGCAATCACCAGTCAACCTCAAAGGGCCGGCTACCCTTTAACCTTTGAACTTGCCAGAGTTAATCTCCCTCAGAAATCCTGGGTAAAAATAAGTCAGATCCGAACATTATCCACCAAAAGACTAAAAGGAAAAATTGCTGCCCTTTCTCCTGAAGACCTGGGAATAATTATTGATGTACTCGTAAAAAGTCAGAACTAAACGATGCTCATACAACATATAGTAT
>JALWJV010000036.1 GCA_026996955.1 Deltaproteobacteria bacterium | reverse complement strand
GTAGTAACGCCGCTGGTCACTGCCCAAGACCGCAATGTTATTGACATTCCCCATCTCATCGTAGGCAAAGGTCATGGCGTTTGACTGGTTGTCCAGAATCTTTTCCAAAAGCCCCTGGGGATTGTAGAGATAGGATATGGTCCTTCCCTCCGCGTCTCTAATCCTTTCCACAGAGCCTGCAAGATCGTATGAAACAGAGGTTGTCACGCCATTTCTTGTATAGGATATCAGGCGGTTTCGCGCGTCGTAGTTGAGGGTAGTGGTCTGGTTGTTGAAATCCGTAACAAAACCCGGATTCCCGGAAGCGTCATAATCTCCGTAGGTAACCGTTCCCAGCAGGGGATATGTTACGGTGTGGAGATCCTGGGATAATTCAAAATATGAAAGGGTTATTTTGTCATCATCTCCAGGCAGGGGGCCGTCAATTGATATCAGGTTGCCATGTTCATCATAGGAATATGCGATAACATATTCATAAGGCACAACCTCCATGTTGCTGTCCCAGGTATAACCCCTCTCTATCTTTCGATGCAGCAACCTGGTGGGATTTTCGTTCGCAATATCGTTACCGTCACTGTCATAGTCATAGATGATCTGTCTGAATCCGCCAGATTTTATGACTGAAGGGACACTCTCACTGAGTATCTTACCGGTTTCAGGATGGAATGTCCGGGTGATGCTTATTGCCTCTAGGCTCCCCCATGCCCTGGTCTCAATGCCAGCGTGTCCGTGCGTATCAAAATCTTCGTACCTGTCAACCCTACCATTTGCATACCCTTTGCTGGTAAGGTTTAGCATATCGTCATATCCATAGGATACAGGGGAGCCTGACGGACACTCCGAACACTCCTTAAAGGCAATACCTGTGACAACACGCCGTCCCTGTATTGTTTCAAGGGTGTATATTTTGGTGATTCCCTCAACTCCGGTCACCTCCACTGTGCTGTCATCAACATAGTTTGTGGTAACTCCCCTGCCGTCAGGGGTGGAGTTCTCATATGCCTGGTCCTGACTGTTATATTGCCATGTTGCAAGGGTGTGCCCGGCCTTGTCCCTCTTGCCGGTGAGGTTGTGGATGTCATTGCTGTCATCATACAGATAATCAAACCCTGAACCATCTGCATAGGTGACTGAAATCAGGTTGTCGTTCTGGTCATAGCCATAGCTTACCCAGATGCCGTCAGGGACTGCCGGGGTCACAGGGCCTTGAATCGTGCTTACAAACCTTTTCTCATTATAGGTCAGGTTAAGCCATCTCCCGGTGGTATCATCTCTTACGTTAACAGGGAGAGCATCATCATTATAAATTATGGTGACAGAACCGCCCTTTGGTCTCCTTAGCTGTTTCAGCCTGCCGAACTGATCAAAGACAAATTCACTTCCGTCCTGTCTTTGCCACATATAATCGGACCCATTTCGCATCAGGGTACTTTTTTCATTAAAGGCCGGAAGAAATGTGGATTCATCCTGTTTGAAAAAATAGATGCCCCTGCCGGTCTGGTCAGTAATCTCCACATAGAGGCTATCTTCTATCTCGAAATCCGGATCAAGTGATGTGTTTAACCAGCCCAGCCTCCAGCCGTAACCCAGAAAGCCCTTATACGTAGAACGGCTGTTGTATGTACGTTTAATAAAAAGGTTACTGATATGAAGATCCAGTTCCTCCTGGTAGATATTCCCGTTGATGATATTTATGGGATCTCCTACCAGTTGAGGCCTTGGCATGGGGCAGGGAGGGCTACCGTGATCTATTTTTTCAGGGGGAATAATTAGGCAGGTTGTGGTAACGGTTGGATCGCTGTCATCACAGTCAAGGTTGCCACATCTAGTGTAATGGTCTTTGTCAGCATCAACAGGCACATCCCGCGGTTCAAGAATTTTTTCAAATACCCCGCTGTAAAACTGGCCTGGCAGATAGTTCGATATCTGTATGCCATCAATGGAGTCAAGGCTGCTTGAGCCAAAATTTGAATGGACCCCAATTATGTGGTTGCCGTACTCATCCCCAAAGACTCTGTATCCCTTGCCTTTCAAAAAATAAACCAGGTATCCAGGCGTGTATTGTCCATCTCCCAACGGAGCGTATGCCTGCACGGTGTTTGATCTACAGGAGATGCCGGTCTGAATATATATCCTCTCATCGGATGCATTTTCATTACACGTAGTGGAGACGTACTCAACTCCGATAGTCTTGTCGTTAATGTCTGCGCTGCAGTAAACCGTGGCCCGAACCGGCACTGCCATAATGTGCCAAAGGACACAAGCAAGAAGCATTACCCCCACAAGAACCATACCAACGTCTTTTTTAATGGAATACATTAAGAATACCCCCTCCAAAGTGGTAATCGACAACCAACAGAAATGACAGGATAGCCAGTACACGGACCGATAGAGCGTACCTTAATCCCTCCCCTGGTGTTCTTATGTTTATCGGCTCTTTCAGGGATGAAGTTTAATCTGAATTATGCGTTTCAAAATTATTCGATTAAAATCCTGAAAAAAATCATAAAATTTGAAATAGAGGACACCTTTAGATAGTACTCACTAAGCAACATGATCTTAGAGAATCACCCCAAGATTATACAGGATCAAGCTTTTACCTAGATTGAGCGATTGTCGGATTTACTGCAGATCCGCGAAAGAGGAATTCCCATAATAGTCGGCTATATGGGGATTCCTATGACAAAGGAGATGCAGTAAATACGGCAATCCCGAAGGGTTTCAAAGCTGGAAAGCTATAATCGACATAACTCCTTTTAATTTCGTTTAAAAAACATTTTTCCAGATTTTGAAACGCTCAATCTAGGTTTTAATCTATTTATCCGGTAAATAAGAATTGACTATTCCTGAATAATCGGGTTATTTTAATACTATGATAAAAAGAACTCTATTTGAGGCCCTGACAAAACACTTGAGTCAGCCCGAAATTAGTCTCATTGTTGGCCCCAGACAGGCAGGCAAAACCACTTTGATGCTGCATTTAAAGGAATACCTGGAGAGCAAAGGGTATTCCACGCTTTTTTTGAGCCTGGATTTCGAGTCAGACCTCCCTAACTTCGCCTCTCAACAGGCCTTAATACAAAAACTCATACTGGAATTCGGGGACAGCAAGGGATACGTTTTTATCGACGAGATTCAAAGAAAAGAGAATGCAGGGCTTTTCCTCAAGGGCATCTATGACCAGAGATTGCCTTACAAATTTATTGTTTCCGGCTCAGGCAGCCTGGAACTAAAAGAAAAAATACATGAATCGCTGATTGGCAGGAAAAGACTTTTTGAGTTGACTACAGTTACCTTGGAAGAATTTATAAATTTCAAGACGTCATACCGCTACGCAGACCGGCTTTATGAATACTGCCAGGCAGAAAAGACGAAAGTTCAGGAAATTCTCTACGAATACTTAAACTTCGGCGGCTACCCCAGGCTGATTATGGAAAAACGTCTTGATGAAAAAATCCGAATAATTGACGAAATATACAGGAGCTACCTGGAAAAAGATGTAACATCTCTGCTCAAAGTGGAAAAACTGGATGCCTTTCGAATGCTTGTAAGGATTCTGGCTGATCAGACTGGAAAGTTGGTCAATTTTACGGAACTCTCCTCCACCATTGGAATCAGCACTAAAACTTTAAAAAAATATTTTGAATATCTCGAAAAAACCTTTATTATCCAGATAGTTACCCCTTTTTACCAAAACATCAGGAAGGAGTTATCCAAATCACCGGTGGTTTACTTCATGGATATGGGGCTCAGGAATTATGCCCTGGGTATGTTCGGCCATGTTTCCGCACCGAGCCAGTCCGGTTTTCTTTTCCAGAACTTGATCTTCAATATTCTTAAGGAAAAAACCAGGTTTTCGCCCATCACCATCCATTTCTGGAGGACCAAGGACCGGGCAGAGGTTGATTTTGTATTGACCGCGGGCAAAGCAGTCCTTCCGGTTGAAGTCAAATTCAGTAACATGAAGACACCGGCCATCACCCGCTCATTGAGAAACTTTATAAAAAAATACCGGCCCGAAGAGGCATGGATAGTAAACCTTGGGCTAAAGACTGAACTCCAGGTTGAAAGTACCAGGGTTAAATTCCTGCCTTTCCATGAATTGGTTGCTCAAGACCCCACCGAACAAAATTATGTCAGCACAAAATTTATGTACGGCACCTCTTAAAACAACGAGAAAAGGGCCAAGAATGCTTGCCGCTTATGGCCTTGGCCGGGAATCGGTAAAAAGGAGGACGACAAACAGTCTCCTCCTCCTTTCACACCAAGCCTCTTTATTTGCTACCGTCTTTTTTATCCACAGTAACCAAAGGCCTGAGCAATTCCAGTTTTTTCTTGCCTATACCCTTTACATTCAGTAATTCATCTACGGATTTGAATTCGCCGTGCTCCTCACGATACTTGACTATGGCATTCGCGGTTTTATCCCCTATTTTGGGCAATTCCTTAAGCTCTTCTACAGTTGCTGTATTAATATTCAGTTTATGTCCTTTACCCGCAAAGGCAGTCGGCGCACAAATCAAACCCAACACAGCCACCACCAGCAAAAAACGTCCGATAAATAATGTCTTTCTTGCCAACATAATCATTACCTCCTTATGTATTTGGATTTTCACTACTCATCGGCAAAATGTGCATGAACTTTAAATTTTACCCCTTCGCCGGGATTTCATATGATCACTCCCCAAAGCGTTTAAGAAACTGAACCGCCAGGGAAAGAAAACTTCTTGGCGTTATTTTTTCTTTGCGTCCTTGAGCGAAGCGGGCGGTTCAAAAATAAAGACATGAATCAGTAAGGTACGAAGTGTGAAATTGAACACGCACATTACTCCAAAGCCATATTGACGATCTTCAATTCTGACATTAATTTTATATTGTAAGATTTTTTACATTCGAGAGCATAACAAATGCGTACAATAATCACATCTAAGTACCAGACAACTATACCAAAACCTATTCGAGATGCCATGAATCTTTCGGTCAGTGATACCATTGAGTGGAAAATAGAAAATGGTAAAATTATAATGATACCATCAAAAAAGCACTTCCTGAAATTCAGAAATACTGTCAAAGTTGGTCCAGGAGATATCCAGACTGACATCAAATCCGCAAGAAAAATTATGGCCAAGAGGCATCAATGAAAAAAACAGGGTCGTGATTGATACAAACGCTCTGATTTCATTTGTCACAGACAGAAACCTAGAGCAACAGAACCGAATCAAAATAATCTTAGAAAAGGCAGCCGCCCTGGAAATTCAGGTATTATGTCCACAAAATGTCCTCACCGAATTTGTCTATGTACTTGAAAATGTTTATGGAGTGTCGAAAACAACTATAAAAACCATGTTAAGCGATTTTAGTGTAATGCCAGGAGTTAGGATTGTTCATGAATTAGACTTGGAAACTCTTTTTGCGTATTGGCCTGAAAAAATTCCTGATTACGGTGATGCTATAGTAGCCTCTATCTGTGAGGCAGACGGGGCTGCCCAAATTGTCACATTTGATCGCAAATTCAAAAACGCATTAAAAAAACTTTCGATCCCGTCACTATATGAAATGATCAACGCTGAAAATCAAAAAAAGTTGAACCGTAAGGGGCAAAGGACGGGAAGAAAATGATATATTCCATTGGGATAGCCAATGGGAAAAAATCATGGTATGACACTCGTCAACAAGTTAATTAACTCTTGAAATTGGTAATACGAACACTATCATGTACACATAAACTGTACATTCAGAATAAGGATTACCTGATGCCTGACATCAATGTTACTGAATTTCGAAAGCGTCTTCCATATTACCTTAATCAGGTACAACAAGGAACCGAACTGCGCATAACGAGCAGAGGTAAGGCGATTGCCAAAATTATACCAGAAGGAGACGATGTAGAGGCTGCAAAAAACAGACTAAGAAAACTACGCGGTACTATAATTAAGGGAAACATTATTGCATCTGAAAAACATGCCGACTGGACTGCTAATGCTGACAATCTGTGATACACATATCCTCCTAGATTGAGCGTTTCAAAATCTGGAAAACTATTTTTTTAATGAAATTAAAAGGAGTTATGTCGATTATATCTTTCCAGTTTTGAAACCCTTCGGGATTGCCGTATTTACTACATCTCCTTTGTCAGAGGAATCCCCATATAGCCGACTATTATGGGAATTCCTCTTTCGCGGATCTGCAGCAAATCCGACAATCGCTCAATCTAGGATCCTTATTTTCTGGCAGGATGCCCCTGAACGACTGAGCCGCAGGGCAGAAGCAGCGCTCGAAAGAGGTAGCAGACAAAAACAACTGGCATGTGCAGATATTTCTTTATGAGAGATCGCCATGCTATCAGCATCGGGCCGTATTAGGAATGATATCTCTATTTCAGGATATATCAAAGACCTGATCAAAGTCTTATACATGGAGGTACTTCCCATAACTCCAGAAATAGCAACACTCTCACAGGCAGATTTTTTCTGTCATAAAGATCCTGCTGATAGAATCATAGCGGCAACAGCTATTCAGCATAATGCTCCACTTATTACGGCTGACCGAAAGCTACATAACATTCAAGAGCTCATAACAATTTGGTAACCTGCTATAAAACTCAAACGGCAAGCGGCGTGGCCGACAGGGAATGAATAACCTGCTTGGCGTTGTCCTTTCTTTGCGTCCTTCGCGTGCTTGAGCGGAGTGGGCGGTAAGATAGCTCGAAGCTCAAGGCAATAAGCTGAAGGCTCAAGGCCGAAAGGTAATGGCAGAGTGGTACTAATTACCGATTTTGGTCTTGGGCGGAAATCGCAAGAAAGATCCCATAAAATCACACCTTTAGGATGTTGTATACAGTCTTTACAGAAACGCCCAATTTCCCTGCTATCTCTTTCCTCTTGTAACCACGGGCAATAAGCTGCTGCACCAGAAACTTGCGGGCCTTTTTTTCTTCTGGCGTATTTTTCGTTTTCCAACCCCTCATCTCCTGAATTTTATTATCAATTTCCTCATCATCAAGCAGTTCCAGTCCTGTCAAGCGGGCCACGTGTTTCTGTTTGCGCAGCAAAGAAAACACATTAGGAAAATTTTTGGCAAGTATTTTACGGAAAAAACTCACAGCGTCACTTTTTTCAAGCGCATCATCCGATTCTAACCCCATGGAATCATGCAGTAACTTTGTATAAATTTCCCGTTGTTCTTTCAAATCGTTCCCCAAGAGACCAAGCACAAAAGACGACTTTACGAATGAAGTTACTTCGTTAGAGGATTGATAAACATTGACTGAGGACCAACGATATTCACGTGGGTCCAAAACAAGTCCGGCCCTCACGGGATTCAAATGAATATAAAGGGAGGCAGCAAGGAGATATGAATCATCCAGGCAAACGGCTTGACGATAAGGTCCCCCGAAAAGGTGGCCTTTCCTTTCATATTTTCTGTTAAACATCATGGCATAGCGGGCAAAAAGATCTCTCATTGCTTCGTGGAGACCTGTTTCGCAGGGACGCAGCAGGAGATGAACGTGGTTTGGCATGAGACAAAAAGCATAGATGTCCAAAGACCGCTTCTGAGATATATCTTGCAAATTTGAGAGCATAAACAGATAATCATTGTCCTCCAAAAACAGTGGGGTATCTCCGGCTGCACGTTGCGTAATATGGGATACCAGATTGGGAGAAGTAATTTTACGTTTCGCTCTGAAGATTCTCTTTACTTTTCCCTTTCTGACTAACTCATCTTTGACAGTTGGTGATGTCGCGCGGCATAAAATGGGCCTCTTGGCATAAAAAAGGCAGGGCTATCGGGG
>JALWJV010000035.1 GCA_026996955.1 Deltaproteobacteria bacterium | reverse complement strand
AGGATGTACTGTTGGAAGTGCTGGCGATGAGCTTGTGGTCATTGGCACAAGAACTCAGATTCCCCGTGGCATCTCATTAAAACCTGGTACAAGTGTTTATCCTGAACTTGAGCCCGAGGACTTTATTGATATGGAATATGGCCCAGGAGCCGTAATAAAACCGCGGATGCGGTAAGGAAATTCATGAAGATTTTGGTATTTTATTCCTCATCTTTGTTCATACCTTTGTTATATATTTTCAGGCAGTTCCTCCCGGCCCTTTTGGCTTCATAAAGGGCACTGTCCGCAGCATCAGTTACCTGTCCCGGCTCATCTCCCCTCTGCCAGCAGTAAAGTCCGCATGACAGTGTTACTGATATTCGTGTCTTGCCCTTGTCTGCAAGAAAACGGGTTTTGGCAAGCTTGGATGTAAGTGATTTCAGGTGTCTTGCCGCCTCTTCCATGGCTATGCCGGGCATTATTACAGCAAATTCATCTCCCCCATATCTGTACACAGAACCATACACTGTGAAGTGATTTTTAATCAGGTTTCCAAACTGTCTGAGTATTGCATCTCCAATGGAGTGGCCATAGGTGTCGTTAATCTGTTTGAAATGATCTATATCAACCATTGCAACACAGAACCCCTTGTTTGTATCCTGGTCCCTGTTGGCTGACTGGCAGATCTCCTTTATATCATGCTCCCATGCCCTGCGGTTAAAAACACCGGTAAGGTGATCCTCATCAAGTTCCCTGGTAAGTTTTTCCAGTTTTTCAGCATACTTACCAATATCCAACATAGCTGTGGCGATTCGTTTTGTGTAATCATTGCTATTGCCAATGAATGATTCCATCTCCTTTCCAAGCTCTTCACTCTTTTCCCGGTCTATTTTTTTTACAAATTCATTAATGTCACTAAATTCCTTTTCTAAAAGTGAGAGGCTTCGTTGGGCATCGATCTCAAAATCCTGCAAAATCTTCTGTGTATCTTGAAATGTATTTGTGGCTGATAAAATTACTGTTTTGATTTTTTCCTTGATATACTCTTGCTCACTGAGTACCTCACCCAGGATGGCATCCTTTTGCATGGCTGATGCCACTTCTATAAATTCCCGCTCATAGCATTTGGGCAGGGGGGGAGTGTTGTCAACCACCAGGTTATGCAGGGCGCGCCTTGCAACTTCTGAAATATCTTTTATGATTTCTGTCCAGTAATTTGACATGGCAGAGTCTGTTATCCCAAGGTTCAGGTCAGGTCCCAGAATCGTTTATGAATATCCAGTGTCTGGGAAGCGGTTGACGTAAGCGTATCTGCTCCAGAGAGTGTGGATACATCTTTTTTTGAAAGTATGCTGTTTCCTGCGCACTCTTTAATTACCGCTGCAGCCCCCTCTTTGAGACCGGTTAGATTATAGCCTCCTTCAAGACAGAACAGGACCTTTCCGTTGCAGCACTGAGCAGCCAGATCAAGCAGCACCCTGGAAAGCCAGGCGAACCCCTTTTCTGTGACCTTCATGCCTCCAAGTGGATCATTGTGATAGATATCAAACCCTGCAGATACCAGAATGAACTCGGGATTAAACTTGCGGGCAACCGGGGTAAGTATCTTGTTGAAGATAGCCGCATACTCCATGTCTCCAGCACCGGCTGAAAGCGGTATGTTTACTGTAAATCCTGTGCCCTCCCCTTCTCCTGTCTGGTTTGCAGCACCAGAGCCTGGATAATAAGGATACTGGTGGGTTGAAAAATAGAGCACCTCATTGTTATCATAGAAGCTGTGTTGAGTACCGTTTCCGTGGTGCAGATCCCAGTCCACAATCATGATCCGCTTCATGTTTAACACACGCCGTGCATAACATGCCCCAAGGGCCACGTTGTTAAACAGGCAGAATCCCATGGCATGATCATGTTCTGCATGGTGTCCCGGAGGCCGCACCAGTGCAAAACCATTATCAGCCTCGTCAGAATTAATTTTGTCCATTGCTGTAAAAATGCCGCCAACAGCAAGAATGGCTGCATTCCAGGAACCGGCACTGGTGGCAGTGTCAGGGTCCAACTGGAAATGGGGAACGCCGGCAGTCCGCTTAATGCGTTCAATGTAAGCGCTGGCATGATTCCAGCGCAACTCTTCAACCGTTGCTTCTCTGGGACTTAAGGCAGTAAACAGTCCTGAAATATCAGGCTCTGTAATACGTTCATATATGGCTTCAAGGCGCCTTGGAGATTCCGGATGCCCTGCCCCTGGGTCGTGCTCAAGATATTCATGGGCTTTTATAACTATGGTCGACATTTTTTGCATGGGCAGTATCCCTTCTTGAATGCAGCAATTCTATTTTTGAATATGACCTTGTTGTTCCTTGATGTATGTCTTCCAAACTTGCATGACGGCCTGTGGAAGCGTTGAGACCTGCGGTTGCCAATATAGAAATCTTCAGGCCTGACGGGCCTGAGGGACCAGATTCCCTTACGGGCATTAATTGCAAAGAGCTGGGCCTGAATCAGCAGGCGTCTGTATTTCAGGTCTCTGGAAAAGAAGCATACATGCGCAAGCCCCTGCTTAAGAAGTCTTTCATTTACCATGCGGCCATCTTTGGTAAATACATAGGCAAGTATTCTCCCAAAGCGATCCACCCCGTCTCCTGCCTGTATGATGCGCACATCCCGGTTCTGGACAAGTTTCCTGTTAAATTCCCGGGCTTCAATGCCAAAGGGCTCTCCGGGTTTGTCCTTGTGGGCAATTTCAGGTGCATTTATTCCAATATATCGTACCTTGCGTCCGTTTTGTAAAACAATGGTATCACCATCAATGACATATTTTACATGGGCCCATTGTGAAACTCCATAGCTGCACGCAGCCTCAGGCAAAAGGAGCAGGCATGCCAGGAATAACCCTGCAAGAAATTGCAGGATATTTTTATTAATATTATGCAAAATCTTTCCCTGTAAGCCTTTCGTAGGCTTCAATATATCTTGCCCTTGTCTTTTCAATTATTTCCCTGGGAAGTTCAGGCCCCGGGGCCTTCTTGTCCCAGTCCAGGGTTTCCAGGTAGTCTCTCACAAACTGTTTGTCAAAACTTGGCTGGGATTTGCCTGGTTCATAACTGTCTGCAGGCCAGAACCGGGAAGAGTCAGGGGTAAGCACCTCATCTATAAGGATAAGCTTTCCGTCAATCAATCCCATCTCAAATTTTGTATCGGCAATAATTACACCTCTTTTGAGCGCATATTCAGCAGCCGTTTTGTAAAGCTCAAGGCTGATGTCCCGTGCCTGTTCAGCAATTTCCTTTCCTATGCTGCCAGATGCGTCCTGAAAGCTGATATTTTCATCATGTTCTCCTACATCTGCCTTTGTAGATGGGGTGAAGATGGGTTCTGGAAGCCGGTCAGACTCCCTTAGGTTTTCAGGAAGTTTGATCCCGCACACCATGCCGCTCTTCTGGTAATCCTTCCAGCCGGAGCCTGTTATGTACCCCCGGACTATGCACTCAATGGGAAGTGGTTTTGCCTTTTTGCATAACATGCTTCTGCCTTTAAGCTGATCTGAATAGGGCTTTAGCTTGTCTGGAAATTCCTTTACGTCGCCAGATATAATGTGATTTGGTACAATGTCCTTCAGTTTTTCAAACCAGAAAAGTGAAATCTGTGTAAGCACCCTGCCCTTGTCCGGAACAGGGTCTGGAAGAACCACATCAAAGGCAGAGATGCGGTCTGTTGCAACTATTAGAAGCATGTCATCAACTTCGTATATATCCCTTACCTTTCCACGGTGAAGCAGTTTGATATCATCAAGGTCTGTTTTCGTTACAATCATATTTTCCCCCTCTTTTTTTTAATAGGTTTGCAGCAATGTCATAGCACCACGGATGCCGATAATAATGGCGCCGATATTTGCAGCTACAACTAGAATTTTTCGGCGTTTGCCACCCTGATCAAGTGCCGCCTCTGATGCATAAATAAATACAAGCATACTGACAAAAAGTTTAATCACCATGGCGGAGACAAGTCTGGCAGGCAAAGGCAGTACGGAAAAGGCAAGTGTAATAAGGAAAATCAACAGATCAAGAGGCGTAAGCTGAATATTTTTATCCACTGCAAATTTAAGGTATAGAATTGTTGAAAGGGAAAGGGTGGTAAGTAAAAGTAGATACCAGAGCGGCATTCCAAAGTGATTTTGCATAGCAGGCTCTGAGCGTAGAATGGCCTCTGCTATGTATACTGACACACCGTAAATGCTAAACCGATAAATAAGGTTGAACCATACTCCTTTGAGGAAATAGCCAATGGATATGGCCACAGGTATTATTAAGAAATAGAGTGCAGAACTGTCAAAAGAAAAGACCGGTAACAGTGGTGACACAACAAGATATGCCCCCATAAGTGCAGTGGCAAAATAGAGAGATATTTTTACAATTAGCGCATCAAAGCGCTTGTTACCGGTACTATCCAGACTATTTTTGCCATAATTATCTTTTGTCTTTAATGTTACGCCCCTGCTTTCTACTACCTTCAGGACGCCAAAGATAACCACGACTGAAGCGAAAAAGATTCCGGTTATCAGTGAGGCTGGATAGAAAAGCAGCCTGAAGGCAATAAAGGTAAAAAGGGCCTGCAGGGCATAAATACAGACAACCGCCTGGCGTTGGGATAGACCTGCTCTGATTAACTTGAAATGTATATGACGTCTGTCCGGCATGAACATTGATGAGCCAGACAGGAGGCGTTCAGTCATTACAGTCAGGGTGTCTGTAATTGGAAAGGCAAGGATAAGAAGCACAACTGCCGGAGATATTGCGTTGTGTGCAGACTGGGTACAGATTATTCCAAATACCGCAGCAGAAAAACCCAGGAAATAACTGCCTGCATCTCCCATGAATATGATGGCCGGGTAGGTGTTAAATCTTAAAAAACCCCAGATTGAGCCGAGAATGGCTGCCAGTGCAAGGATGCAGTTGGACAGCCCACTGATGTACGCAATCACCGTGAAGGCGCCAAATATAAATGTACACAGGCCTGCCGCAAGCCCGTCAAGACCGTCTGTAAGATTTATTGCATTGGTAATACCCAAAATAAAGAGAAAAGAGAGGGGAATGGCTATATATTCAGGTATTGTGACTTCATGTCCTGCCCAGAACCCAAGGGAAGTTATCTGAACCTTGCCGTAAACTACAACTATAAGGGCTGCGGCTACCTGCACAAGGAGTTTGCGGCTCCACTTTACCTCGACAAGGTCGTCAACAAGCCCCATAATTGCAAGGGCCGCCACACCCATAAGTATTGATTTAAATGTGGCGTCAAGCTCAAGCCAGATGAATATGGGCAGTGAGGCACCGGCAGTCATGCCAAGCCCGCCCAGGCGTGGCACCGGCTTTGAATGCATCTTTCTTCCGCCTGGCTGGTCATAAAGCTGGTACTTTTTGGCAAGCTTCAGCAGCAGGTTTATGAAGATAATGGTGCTGAAAAGCGCGAGGAAAAAGGCTATGAAAGATTCCATGCCCTGTTACTCTGGCAGATATTGGTCAAGGACGGGTAATGCCTTCTCAAGAAAATGCTGTATGCGGGCATCTCCGTCTGCCTCTGTCTCTTCCGGGCCCAGTGGTGTCATTACCCTTACCAGTGCCCCGTCTGTGCGATGCAGGATCAGTGCATCCAGAAAATTATAAAGTTTCATCTGGTATGCATTGGCTAACACCCTGCCTCTCATGGGAAACCAGTAATATGTCACCTGTCTGGTACCGTTTTGCTGTATCAGTGCCCTTTGTACTGGAAACGGTTTCCTGCCTGGAATATGCAGTTCCACTTCCTGACGATCCTTGAATATCCAGCCGCCACCGGTTAGGCACGTTGTTGGCGAGTGAATAGACTCCCCCTTGCGTTGTGTTTCATAGTATGCCACATAGAAGTTTATCACTTCTCCCCTTGGATTGACATAATCAGCAAGGAGGTAATCACTGAAATCGAGTGCATCAATAAACCTTTGGCCCATAACACCTTTGGTCCCTGTCCATTCATCAATCTTCATGGGAAATGAATCGAAGGACTTTTTGATTGGTATCTTTTCCCTGAACTCTATACCATGTGATAAGACTAGGATGACAGCAATTACTGTACCGGCCACAGCGAACTGTGGTGGCATAAACAATCTTGACCAAC
The DNA here is from genome assembly GCA_026996955.1 of Deltaproteobacteria bacterium. Classification (GTDB taxonomy): domain Bacteria; phylum Desulfobacterota; class Dissulfuribacteria; order Dissulfuribacterales; family QOAL01; genus S144-17. The sequence continues at coordinate 1,664 of JALWJV010000035.1, read as the reverse complement.
AGGTATGGGATTTATCGGATGTAGGCTTTTCGATGCCCATTTGTTTACAGGAACTTTTTTTAGTGTCCCTATCGGACTCTTTTTCAGGAAACAGACGGTTCAGCACCCACATTTCTGGGATAAGCAGTGCTACAGAGGCAATAAACATAATAAATCCGGAAACATCATGAAACGCTCCGTCTGTCACTGTTTTGCCAAAATACTGGTAAAGAAAACCTGTTGCAGCAATGCGGATGCCATTTGCAACCACCACCAGAGGGATTGTGGAAATAACAATAGTGATTTTTTTCCACAAGGCTCCCTTGGAGAAATAGGCAATGAGAAGCCCCATGATAATCATGGGAAAGAAGTAGCGCAGGCCACTGCATGCATCCACCACCTGAAGCTGTGTGAATCCAAGGTCAATAACATTGCCGGTCCTGTAGGCTGACAGGCCCATAGCGTGCATCAGCATAACTCCAAGCTTTGATGAAAGGAGTTTTAGTTGAAGGGAGAGGCGGGTGTGAAAGAAACTTGGAAGCGGGAACATGGCAAGCAGCATCATCAGGGCAAATCCCATGATCCTGATCTTTTCCCAGCCAAGAAGCATCCAGAGAGAACCTGTAAAAATCAGCCACATTGAAAGATACAGGGTGTAGTACTCGCCTGCCAGTTCACCGAACCAGTAGAGTGCTATACCAGGAATAAATGCCAAAAGGCCCTTCCAGGATGGAGCATCAGGAATGGCGTTTAGCTCTGCCCTTTTTTCATAAATCAGGTAGGCGGCAACCAGGGGAATGAGATAGCAATAGTTGTTGTCGCCTTGGTTCCACTGGTATAGGAGATAAGGAAAGGTATCATAGAAAAGCACTGCCAAAAGCAGCAGCAGGAAGGTCAGTTTGATATGAATTTCTTTGGTCATGGTTCAATTTTGCATTGAGTGCCGGTATTTAATACAACCTGTCCTTATTATCGGTTGCAGAAAGGAGAGTAGATAAAAAACCATATCAGTTTTATCCATTCGTTCAAGACCCACCATCGTTGATCCCTGTCTGTCCACCACAGTTTTGCAGGTTGTGGGCCATAAGGGGTGGGAGTGAAGTGCATGGTAACGGGATAGTGTTCAAATACATGTTCTGAAATGAATTTTATTCTTCGCAAGTGGTATGGAGAGCTTACGATAATAACAGAATGAATATCAAGTGCCTCCATCATTTTCCTGCCTCTCAGAAGTTCCCGATGCGTGTCTTCCATGTAAGGACATAACAGTGTTGAGAGCTCAGCTCCTCGGATCCTGTTTTCAGATTGAGGTGCTGCCGTATAATCCTTACGTTTCTTTTCCTTGGAAAAATTCCAGGGAATCCGTCTGCCATTCCGGTCAAGCGCCTGGTTAAATGCAGGGATTAAAAGCACTTTGCCATATCCTGTGTCAAGAAGCTCGTTTGCATACTGTCTTCTTGCCTTCGTTACCGGTCCCACAAGCAGCAGTATGGCATCGCTTTTTTGAGGTTTTTCTGAATATACCAGGAGGAGTGGAGAGAGGACTAACAGGATTGTTAAAAGGATTACAACTGACAGACCAATTATAATCCACCAGGATGGTTTGGGGAATTGAGGCATGAAAAGAAGAATACGACAGAATCAGGAACGAAAGGTATGGGAATTGTGTGCATTAACTGCGAGAA
>JALWJV010000034.1 GCA_026996955.1 Deltaproteobacteria bacterium | reverse complement strand
TAAACTTTAGACAGTCCGCTGACACATACCGGATTTCCCGGCAGCGAATGGTTGATACCCAGCTCATCCCCAGGGGAATCCATGACAAAAAGGTGCTTGAGGCTATGAACAGGGTGCCCCGGCATCTGTTTGTGGATGAGGCGCTTAAGAGTCAGGCATACAGTGACCATCCGCTTCCGATCGCTGAGGGTCAGACCATCTCCCAGCCATATATTGTAGCCCTCATGACCCAGGCACTTGGCCTTAAAGGTCATGAGAGGGTTTTGGAGATAGGGACAGGTTCCGGTTATCAGGCAGCAGTGCTGGCAGAGATAGCCTCACGTGTTTACAGCGTTGAGCGAAAGAGTGCACTTCTTGCGCGGGCTCGGAGACTGTTTGACCAGCTTGGCTACAAAAATATACTTTGCAAACTTGATGACGGCACCTGGGGCTGGAAGGCAGAGGCCCCCTTTGATGCAATTATCGTAACGGCTGCTGCCCCATCCATAGCACCTCCGCTTGTTGAACAGCTTGCAGACCCTGGTGTTCTGGTCATACCGGTAGGTGATGAATTTTCTCAAACCCTTACACGCCTGGTGAAACAGGACGGAGAGACAACTGTACAGGAGCTTGGTGGCGTTCGTTTTGTCAAACTTATCGGAGAACATGGATGGAAAAGTTGAACAGTGATGCCTCTGAAACAGGCTCAAATCCCGCGGCGAGCAGCAACCCTGTAAGACGCCTGTATGACTGGGTAATCTCCTGGGCTCAGCATCCAAACGCAGCGCTTGCCCTGTTCCTGCTTGCCTTTGCCGAGTCTTCCTTTTTTCCTATTCCACCAGATGTCCTGCTGATTACCCTGGCAATTGCTGCGCCCAAAAAATCATTCAAATGGGCAGCCATTGCGCTCTGCGGCTCTGTTGCCGGCGGTGTTGCAGGTTATCTCCTGGGACTGAATTTCATGGAAATAATTGGAGACAGGATACTGGACTTCTACCATCTTGAGTCAAAATATGGAGAGGTACAGAGGCTCTATCAGGAGTATGACGCATGGGCAGTTGCCATAGGCGGCTTTACCCCCCTGCCCTACAAACTCTTTACAATTACCGCCGGGGCATTTCGTATCAATTTTCTTACGTTTGTTGCAGCAAGTGTTGTGTCAAGGGCTGGAAGATTCTTTCTGGTAGCCGGTTTTATACGCATATTTGGCCCGCAGGTGCGTTATTTCCTTGAAAAATATTTCAACCTCTTCACAATAATATTTACTATCCTGCTTATAGGAGGATTCATAATAATTAAATGGCTGCTGTAAAAAGACGTATTGGAATAATTGGTGCAGGGCTCTGTGATGATGCAATAAAGCAGAAGGCTGAACAAATAGGAAGACTTGTTGCAGAGCGTGACGCCCTGCTTTACTGTGGTGGCCTTGGCGGTGTGATGGAGGCTGCTGCAAAAGGTGCATTCGAGGCTGGCGGCGTTACTGTTGGTGTGCTTCCCGGGGTCAAGGCATCGGATGCCAACCAGTATATCTCCATTCCGGTTGTAACCGGCATGAGCCACGCAAGAAATGTTATACTGGTAAGGTCATGCGAGGGAATAATATCAATCGGTGGCTCATACGGCACTCTATCTGAAATTGCACTTGCACTGAAGATGTGGAAGCCGGTTGTGGGGCTTGATACATGGCCTGGGCTTGAAGAAATCCACGATGTCACCA
>JALWJV010000033.1 GCA_026996955.1 Deltaproteobacteria bacterium | reverse complement strand
ATCCACGGCAGTGGAAAATGGCGGTGCGTAGGCAAGTTCAAGTGTTCCAAAGTCACTTACATCTGCCCGCCGCGAGAGAAGACCTGCCGCAGCGTTTATCCTGGCAAGGAGCCCGTCTCCCATGCTTCCAAATCCCTGAAGCCCCAAAACCCGCCTTGTGGCGCGGTCAACAACAATGTGATTAAACATAAGTGCCTGGGTGGGGAAAAAGTGTGCCCGGTCAGACTGCACAGCCATGGCTCCCACAGCATCAAAACCCTCTGACCATGCAACCTCAAGGCTGAGCCCTGTAGAGCCCACGCAGCAGTCAAAGACCTTCATGATAAAGCTGCCTACAACACCCTCAAATACAGTGGGAAGCCCTGCAAGGTTGTCGCCAACCACCCTGCCCTGCTTGTTTGCCACTGAACCAAGGGGCGCAAATGCCTTTTTGCCGGAGACAAGGTTGTATGTCTCAACACAGTCTCCTGCTGCGTAAATTGATGGATCAGAGGTCTGCATGCGCTGATTTACAACAATGGCCCCCATGGGAGATACCTGGAGGCCGGCCTCTGCAGCCAGTTCTCCCCTGGGACGAACCCCTGCGGCCATTATCACAAGGTCTGCCTCAACCTCTCTCTTTGGCGTGATAACCGCGCATACATTGCCGTTTCCGTCGTCCTTGAAACTGGTAGCCCCTTCACCTGTGAAGACATCAACGCCATTTTCCCTGAGATGGTTTTCCACCATGCCTGCAATGGTCTTATCCACAATACGGGGCAGTACCTGGGGCATGAATTCAATTATGGTTGTCTTTACCCCCCAGAGGTCGGCAAGTGCCTCTGCCATCTCGATTCCAATGGCTCCACCGCCGATAATTACAGCCTTGCCCACCTTGCCCTGTGCCAGCAGCTCCTTGATCTCCATGGCAGGATGCATTGATGAGATGGTAAAGACATTTTTCAGGTCATTGCCCGAGACCGGGAGTATGTTTGGACGGCTGCCTGTGGCAAGAACAAGCTTGTCATAGGGGAGGGTGTCTTTTTCGCCTGTTTCTACATGTTCCACATGAAGGACCTTTTCCTTGCGGTCAATTGAAACGGCACGGGTGAGGGTGCGCACGTTAACTCCCTTTGCCTCCCGGAAAAAACGCTCATCGCGCACCATGTGGAAGCTGGTGGAGCGAAGTTCCTTTTCGTCAGAAACATCGCCTGATACAAAATACGGGATACCGCAGCCTCCGTAGGAGATCAGGCTGTCCTGATCAACAATGGTGATCTCTGCGTCGGGCATGAGGCGTTTTGCCCTGCATGCTGCCTTTGGACCTGCTGCCACTCCGCCTACTACTACTATTCTTTCTCCCATTAGAATTCCTCCTTTCTTTCTCCTAGATTGAGCGTTTCAAAAACTGGAAAGGTATTTTTTTGACGAAATTTAAAGAGATTACACCAATTATAGTTTTCCAGTTTTGAAACGCTCAATCTAGGTTTCTCAAATGACCCGGAAGGCCTTGATCGGGTATCCTCGTTATATATTGAACCATGTTCGGTATAACACGAACCCTAATTACTGTTACTACGCTGAACAGTTACAAAAATCGCTCATAACTTATCACATGAGAGCTGTTGTAACAACGTACCTGTTCTGCGTGGCAGGTCTGGGGCTGTGGACAGCCCGGGAAGCCTGATTGTTGAAAAACTATTTTTCTCTGTTAAAG
>JALWJV010000032.1 GCA_026996955.1 Deltaproteobacteria bacterium | reverse complement strand
CGGGGTGATTTCCGTAATTTTGGTTCCAACCGTATCCATCACCCTGTAACCATAGGTTGCAAGGCCTATTACAATGCCTGTGCCTCCAAGGGCAAGAACCCAGAATGGCACTCCAACCTTCATTGCAATGTTTCCGGTTTCGGCAATGTTTACTATTGCGGCCAGGGGACCTACGGCATTTGCAACGTCATTGGCGCCGTGGGCAAATGCAACAGAGCATGAGCTGATGATGACCAGAGGAGTAAAGACCTTTTCCACTTCCTCAAGCTGCTGTGAGATTCTAAGTTTTTCCTTGCCCTGAAGGTAGCGGTTGGCAAGTTTTCTGGAGATAACCGCTGCTGTAATACTTATTACACCGGTAATAACAAACGACATATAGCCAGACAGCCACTCAAATTCCCCTATTACATGTTTAAGCCCCTTGTAAATGGTGGCAAGTGTTACAACGGCAAACACCAGGAAGACTATGTAAGGGATATATTTTCTCGCTGCAACAACCGGCCTGTTATGACCGAGGATCACCCGTGAGATAAATTTGAACAGCACAAATGCCATTATCCCCCCTGCTATTGGTGAGATAAACCAGCTTGCCACAATCTGTCCCATCTTTCCCCAGTTTACAGCATCGTGCCCTGCTGCAATAATGCCAAACCCTGCCACAGCACCAACTATTGAATGGGTGGTAGATACAGGCATTCCAGCCCATGACGAGTAGTTAAGCCATATTGCAGCAGAAAACAGGGATACTGTCATACCAATTACCATCAGAGCCGCAGCATCAGTGGGGGAAATACCTGGAAGGGCGGAGAGGATTGAAGGATCAACTATCCCCTTTCTCACAGTATCTGTAACATGGGCGCCAACCAGTACAGCACCTGCGAATTCACATATTCCCGCAAGGATAACCGCATTTTTGATTGAAAGCGCATGGGAGCCAACGGCATCTGCCATCGAATTGGCAACGTCATTAGCGCCAATATTCCACGCCATGTACAGGCCCAGGATGGCTGCCAGGCCGATAATTATCACAATATCCATATCCCCTCCGGCTGTTATCTTTTGTGGCTTATACGTCTGTTAGGTACTTGCTGATTGCAGAAAATCCCGCAGCTATCTGACAATCATTGTCCTGAGCATGTCACCGGCGTTTTCAGCCTCATTGGCAATGGCACTCAAGGCAAGGAGCATCTTTTCATAGAACATGATGGTGATTGGATCAAGTTCGTTTTCAAGCGAGTAAATATCCTTGCTGAGCTGGCGCGCTATTCTGTCAGCCTTCCACTCTTCTTCTCCGATTCCCTCAAGAAACTCTAGTACACGCCGTGCCTCAGCACCGCCAAAGGATACCTCCGCCAGGTTTTCAAGCTCCACGGCTGCTGTAAGCAGTGTGCCTGTGACCTGCAGAACCTGATTAACCAGGTTGCGGAACTTGTCCTGCAGGTCATGATGCACCCTGGTCTTTCTGATGGTGAGAATGATGGAGAAATCCTCAACATAATCTGCTATCTTGTCCTGGCGGTTCAGGAAGTTGTCAAGCTCTATACGTTCAACAGGCAGGAAGTAGCGTCTGGGAAGCTGGACACGAATGGCATGTTTCAGGCGGTCTGCCTCATACTCGAGTTTTGATACCTTGTTCTGCAGTGCTTCAAGCTCGTCATACTGTTCATTTATTACCGCATCAATAAGCGGCTGGATCAG
>JALWJV010000031.1 GCA_026996955.1 Deltaproteobacteria bacterium | reverse complement strand
AAACGGAGAATGGCAATTTTCATACTATGACAACAAGACAGAATTGAATGACGCTGACCATATCTACCTGTCTAATGGCACTGATATAACTGACATAAACCTCTCCATTCCAGGCTTCCTGTGCGACCTTGACCATAATGGCTCATTTGACAGTGAGGATATGGAGGACTTTGGGACATCTTTTGGCTTCCAGAAACAATCTGCCAGTGACCTTGACAATGATTATGATACCGACGGTATTGATCTTTACAGAATGATACTTTCCATATCGCGCATGGGACAACGAGTAGAGTAAAAAGGTACGGTCCTCTCAGTTTAATGCACTAAAAAGGGCGGGAATCACCCGCCCTTTAGACTTAATATGGGTGCGACCGGGGCATGAGCCGCACCGGATTTAATTACCAATGCCTTTCCTGGCCATCCAATTGACCAGAAATCAAGGCTCACAACCTAGAATGCATAATGCATTGAGAGCACCAGCGCATTTCCAAAGGATGCCTGACTTACACTGTCCTTATCTCCCGTATATGCATAAGAGCCAACCAGTGTAAGATGTTCATCATACATAAAGGCAACATGGGCCTCCCACATGGAATGGGTGGAATGATCCGCTCCACTTTCCCCCTTGAAAACGTCACCCACATCAATGTCCTGCTGATACTCCCAGCCAACAATGAACTTGTCAAAAAGGACCGTATCAATATTACCAAAAAAGGTCCACTGCCTGTCATCGCCGAATCCTAAAACACCGCGCACAAACCCCTTGGTTGCCCGTGTTCCAGCATTCAAGATCACTGGAAGCGGCAGTTCCTTTATCATCTTTGTGGCAACAAAGTAAAAATCCCAGTCAGAATTATCCTTAAGTTCCAGACTATCATCGGCATCAGTGTGCATGTATATGGCACCGAAAGAAAAGGCAGGCATAAACTTAAGATCAAACTCATTTTCCCTTATAAGATTAAGCTTAACACTGAAGTTGTCCTTATTGACATTCTGGCCATCACCATTACCAAAATCTTCAATATCCACAAACTCATGTGAGTATCCAAGCTCGAGCCTATTAAAGAAAGAGATGTTAGCACCTATGGGGAACCAGTTAATATGGCTCTCATTAAGCCCAATGTACCATACAGCGAACTGGGGTTTAGAGACTATCCCGGCCCCGAACAACCCCTTATCACCCTCTTTAAGAGGATTTGCCACATATGCCATTGGATTAAGGGCAACGCCTCCGACACCTTCGGCATTTGTAAGTGGCGGACCTGCATGTGCTGCGGAAATTGACATTAAAAACACCGCAGTAACAATCGTAACCCAAGTTACATACATCCTGTTCATATCTTCCTCCCTTTGATAAATTGCCCCGTTGATTAACCTTCATAATCATCCCAACGGTATTTCTTCCAGAGTTGAAGGTCTTGCCTGCTCATCAGTACAACACCGGACTCATCATCAGCCCGAGCATCATTCTACCAAAGCGGTTGACTTCCCCCATTCATAGTCAAACCGAATGCATGGCTTTATACCTTCTTAAAAAAATCCAAAAAACAGCATGGATTTTTGAACAAAAACTCGTGACTTAATACCACAATGTGGTATAATATCTAACAATAAATTCACTGTCAACTATTTTTTATACAAACATTTAATTATTTAACAAATATTCATTAATTATCTCGAGACACAACTTTTAATTTTTTACTCATGACGAACAAAGAATTTACATTTGCCAGGAAAATTTTAAAAAGAACACAGAAACAGATGGCGGAACTACTTGGAACTTCAAAAAAAACCATATCCAGCTATGAACAGGGATACCGTAATATTCCCATTTATGTGGAACGCCAAATATACTTCCTGATTTCACGCAGAAAAAATATTGCCAGTAAAATCAAGGCGTGCTGGGAGGTTAAACATTGCGATGAAAAAATCAGGGCCAAATGCCCCGCCATGGAATTTGACCTTGGACACATGTGCTGGTTTATAAGTGGAACATTCTGCAACCAGTGCAGAACCGATTAACCTGTTGAAAAACTCTCTATCTGCCGAGGGTGCGAGGCATTCCGGCCCATTGCCGAACTGCTTGAATACCAGGATGCACATAGAGAAATGGGAAAAGAAAGTGATTGATATCTCTTCTGTAATCATCACCACTGTACAGCGCATTAATAAAAGTGAACCTGGATCCGGCATAAAAATCCTCACGTATAAGAAGGACAGACATGTGAGCATAACGCGCATTGATGACACAAGGCTTCAAATAGAAGAGAGGGGATTTGAACAGCGAAAGTTCGAAATTGAAGAAAAACAACTGAAAAAGGCTATGAAAACACTGATTAAAAGAGAATTTCCAAGAAGCAGGAAGGTACACCTTAAAGTCATAACGCAAGACAGGTAAAATGTTTTCCTCCCAGTTCATCGCCCGGAAACTGTACAGTCCGGCCCTTTCTCTCTGCCTTATAGTAAAGGTTACGGTTATGAACTTTGCGATGGGGAATGCCTGTGTACTACTTTTGAAGTATCCCCCTCAAGACAGGCAAGGAATCCCTCATTAGGATTCAGCCCGTCAGAATCGTGGATTATGCTGCTTGCAAAAAGCCTTTTAGTCGTATGTTGTCAGAAAAGCCTGCAATTTATACCAAAAACTCATGCATGATTTAGTTAGACTTGTGCGTAGGAAAAGAAATTATTTTCCTACCAGGGAATTTTCATTCGCTCCTTGGCCGAATTTTCAAATAACCTCCATACACAACCGGACCACTTTGGTAAAAATACACATTTTACTGGTATAAAGTTTGCTATATTTTAGCTTATAGCTGCCTCCAGCATGAATGACACCTTAAAAGGAGGGAATCATGATATTGAAAAAATTCTTTCTTCTAGTACTGACAATATGCACTTTGATCATTTGCGACACTGCCCTTGGAGCGCCTGGTACAATAAACTTCCAGGGAAGGCTTACCAATAATGCAGGTGCACCGTTGGATGGTCCATTCACCGTACATTTTTCCCTTTTCAATTCCCTCATTGGAGGAACATTGCTGTGGGAGGAGGAACAGAGCATCACAGTTGCAGACGGCATCTACAGTTGCCAGCTGGGGGCCGCCACCGCCCTGGATGCATCGGTATTTTCAGAAGATGAAGTCTTTCTCGAGGTATCCATCTACAATAATGATAGCGCTACCTGGGAAACACTGTCACCCAGGCAAAAACTGACAAGTACAGCCTTTGCGTTTCAGGCAGAAAACTCCATGACCCTGAATGGCCTTGGAAGTGACGATTTTGCCCCTCTCAACCATCATCATGCCGGGGAAGACATCACAACAGGAACCATTGCCGAGGAGCGTATAGCCCCGGAGATAGCGAGGGACTCCGAAATCACCTGGAGTAACCTCTCAGGTATCCCCGTGGACATTGCAGACGGAGATGACCTGGGCATCACCACAGAAACGGATCCCACCGTCCCTGGCAGCCTTAAGGATGGCGTATCATGGGATGAGATAGGCTCAATTCCTTCCGGCTTTGCTGACGGCATTGATAACGATTCAGGGGGAGACATTACCGCGGTAAATGCGGGCGTTGGACTTACCGGAGGGGGGAGCAGCGGCCCTGTAACCCTTAATGTGGCCGTTCCCCTTTCCCTGACCGGGCAGGCCGGTGATACTTCATTCAGCTCCGACGCTGCCGTCATATCCGCTGTTAACAATTACTCATTCATCTTTTCTCCCTGGAAGATTGGAGGATATTTTAGTTCCTCCTCCATAGGGGGCATTGGCGTGTATGGTGAAGGCTCCAGTGAAGCCATTGGCCAGATCTATGGCGGATATTTTCTGAGCAGGGGGGCAGAGGGGACTGGAGTATATGGAGAAGCTGCGAGCACGCAAGACTGGGTACACTATGGAGGAAAGTTCAAAGCCTCGGGCCAAAACGGTGTAGGAGCTTATGGCATAAGCACCGGTTCCCAAGGCAAGGGGGTCTTTGGAGAAGCGCCTAAATATGGAGGATATTTCATATCCTCAGCTTCCCTGGGCCGTGCTGTATATGCCGAGGCCCAGGAGACAAACAGCATAGGTATATACGGCAAGGCCGTGCACGCAAACAGCACCGGCGTCTGGGGTGAAGGTGCCAACTGGGACTTTTATGCAAACGGTGCGGGCACAAACTATGGCCCGTTTACAGGCGCCCACGAGGTACGTTTTGCACAGGACTTCCCTGAAAATGTCCGGCCTGGCCTGATAGTTTCTGTTACTGGAAAGACCTTGATCAGGAGGAAAGAAAATGGAGAAATATCCCTCTCGTCCACCCTACCCACTGTGACACTTGCCCGAACCCTACAGGACAGGGCGGTATTCGGTGTCCTGGTATCCCAGGGCCCGCTTCCTGAAGGGCACTGGTACAGGGCAAAAGAGGGTGAACGCTTTGGAGTGGTAAACGCCCTTGGCGAGGGGAGGGTCCTGGTTACGGATGTTAACGGGCCCATTGAACCCGGCGACTACATCACCACTTCTCCAATTCCTGGTTATGGTCAAAGACAGGATGACGATATCCTTCACTCCTACACACTGGGCAAGGCCATTGAAAAGGTGGACTGGGAGAACGTAACAGAGACAGTGGATTTTAATGGCAGGAGTGTAAAGGCTTACCTGATTGCCGTGGTTTACACCAGCGGCTAAAAAGTCTTACCTGGAAATGCTATCCCTGGCCCTATTGCAGGGGATAGCCGCGCCTGCAGCGGAACACCCCGTATGGGGACAGGTCACTTTTTGAGGCCCTTAAAGCCAAGTGTATCTATTCCGGTATAGGCTGCCCGGTTTTTCTGGAATTGGCTTGAGAAACCTTATTCAATTGGAAAGCAGGTCATATGCGCTTTTTCCATACGTGGGTGCATAATCTGCAATACCTGCCACCGTGCCTCCCTGGATGAAGAGATAAAGATCCATGCCGTCGTTATCATGGTCTCCATCTTCATCTCCCGGAAGGTCTGGCAAATACTCTTCACAGCCAATGCGCCATTCATCCAGCTCAACGTGTTTCTTGAGCCAGGAATACCCGGCTGCATTTGCAGCAGGGCAAAATACCACGGGATCCCCTTTGTACTCAACACCGAAGACAGCCTTGTCTCTTTGGACAAACGCCTCATAGACATCACATTCCATGTACTGAAAACATTGCTCGTTAATTGCCCAGTCAAAATCCCCCACCAGATCCCCCACCTGCTCGATATCGTTTTTAAGGCCCACTGAGAGTCCGCGTCTATGTGCTTCCTGAGCAATCCACCTGTTGTAGTATAGCTGATCTTCATAACTGATTGAAAAACCAGAATTATTGACATAGGCATCCACATTATCGGGTTCCACACCGTCACACCCCTTGCTCACCGCAAGATCCAGCCGGGCCTTCATAACAGGCCCGATCACGTCCAGTCTCCTTATATCAAGCCATCTCTCCCCGGGCCAGTCATCCAGTTCATTACCCTTGACCAAGGCCGGAAACCGCTCAGCATCGTCTCGCCACTCTTCCCATGTACCTGCTGAAAAGTAGCAGATCACCCTTCTAGACGAGGTGTGAAGCTCATGGATTAAAGATTCGGGGGCATCAAAAAGGTCTATATCATACACATCTACTGCAAATGAGGTATCAACATCTCCGGTATTTAACTGCCACTGCCAGCTCAGGTGCGCGGTGGCCTTAGGCTGCCACCAGCCTGTATCGCCACAAATACCGTTCTCCACAAAGAGAAACAAAAAAAACAACGTAACGCCAACCCTAATTATACCACTTAAATTCACCTGGCTATACATAATGAGCACACCTTCCGCTAAGTCCATGGCCATGTCACTAATCGAATCTCACTATAAAACCTTTCCATGCCTTATCAACTATCCTGTTATCAATGTAAATCCCAGGATACCAGGCCCCTCACCATTCCGGAAAAGGAGAGGGGCGCGGTATCAAGTTCTGTTCCGATTGGCATGAGCTGATTATGAAATACAGGGCAGGAGAATTACCGTACACTCATACGAAATTTCCAAACTCAAGCAGCGCCTACTGACAAAGGAAAAGTAGCACAACCAACAATTGTTCAACCAATACTTGTAGTCTTTCTTTTTAAGCCTCTCTTCTTGAGCTTCTAATAATCTCAATGCAATATGCGTGGCTCTTTCCATGGTCTCTGAAGAATTCTCAGCCAAACGATTATATTGGGAATTTATTTTTCGAAGAGATGCAGCAAATCCTACAATCGATCAAATTTGGTTAAAACAAGTTTGTTATTACAGCTTTTTACATTCTGTATCTGAAACATTTATGCCCGATTTCTGTAACAGACTTGAAAACCAAAAGGAGGCATGTTAAAGAGACGCGACAATAAGCACATATAAAAGTCTTCAGATGCTCATTATGAGCTTAGGGGCTGTCCAGCCTGTTTTTTAGACAGCTCCTTAAAGGGAACCCGGTGAGAATCCGGGACGGGCCCGCCGCTGTAACCGGGGACACGGGCTGCCAATACGCCACTGCAGTTTTATTTGAACTGTGGGAAGGCGGCAGCCACTGTGGACGATCCGGAAGTCAGAAGACCTGTCTGAAGGCAAGAGCATATCCCCGCGGATCGGGATAACGTGCTCCGGTATTCCGACTTTATTTCCTCTGTCAGGAACGGTGCGCACTTATCTCCGTACCGTGGAAACCATTACGAGGAGCTAAGGAGGAATGCCTAAATGTCACATCACCCATCCAATCTTTCCCTTCTGAAACGCGGGTGCAGCCGCACCTGCCTTGCTGTTTTTGCCTTACTGTTCATCCTGAATCCTGTCCATGTGTCTGCGTCAGAAGATGGCCGGCCCTATTCTGAATCTGCCTCTGAGTCTGCCAATGTAGAGCAACTGGAAGAGATGGTTGTCACTGCCACCAGGAGCCCTGAGGAAATTCGGGAAATTCCTGCCAAGGTAGAGGTAATTGACCGTCAGGAGATTGAGCTTACCTCAGGTGAGACCATAACCGAACAGCTCAAGAAAAATTCATCCATCGGGGTAATTGAGTACCCGGGTGCCCTGGCAGGTATCGGAATAAGGGGCTTCAGACCTGAATTTTCCGGGATCACCAAACATTCACTGATCCTGATTAATGGCAGGCCTGCTGGCGCAACCAACCTTGCCACCATAACGTCAGACAATATTGAGCGTATTGAAGTGCTCAAAGGGCCTGCCTCATCACTTTACGGTGGCGAGGCAATGGGGGGCGTGATCAACGTGATCACCCGCAGGAATACCGGCGCACTTGCCGGAAGGGCCGAGGCCGGTTTTGGATCTTTCCGCACCAACTTTCAGAAAGGAGGTATTGGGGGAAGGATATGGAAAAATCTGGACTTTGATATTGCAGCAAGGCGGTACGAACAGGCCGGTGATATCGAGATGGGCAATGGTGAGGAGAGGAAACACACGGGTTTTATTACACGTGACGGCTCCTTCCGTCTGGGAATGGACATAGGAAGCGACTGGCGCACGGATTTGACAGTTGATGGTTACCAGGGCAGGGACATTGAAACGCCGGGCGACACCTTTGATGGAGATGCCAAGAGTGGATACAAGGATATTGACCGTTACGGGGTTGACTTCCGGCTTGGCGGCCAGGTCACCAGTGAATACCGCCTGGATATCACAGCCTACCACACCGGAGAATCATCGGAATATTTCAAGCGCTACTATGGCTGGTCCTCTCCGGTGGAGGTAAGCCCGTACCGCAGTTATGACTATGACATCGACTGGACCGGGGTTCAGGTGAAGAACCAGTATGACTGGGGGACACACCGTATAGTAGC
>JALWJV010000030.1 GCA_026996955.1 Deltaproteobacteria bacterium | reverse complement strand
GCATATTAATGATAATTGAGGTTACTGAATGGCATCCTGCGGAAACAGCTCCTGTTCAAGCAGTCCCTTCTGATTAAGCGGCTTGACATCAAAGTTGTCAGGCTCAGGCGGCTGCATGAAGATAATTTCCACCCTGCGGTTCATCTTTCTGTGTTCAGGTGTGTCGTTGGGTACTCGTGGATGACTGCTTCCATAACCGACTGCTGCCAGGCGTTCAGGCGCTATACTGTTTTTTTTCAGCAGATACACCACTACGGATGCTGCCCTTGCAGCAGAGAGATGCCAGTTGGAAGGGTACTTGCCGTGGGTTGGAATGTTGTCAGTGTGGCCGCCGATCAGCACCTCGCCAGGTACTGTTTCAATAACACCCCTGATCTTGTCAAGCATGCGTTTGGATTTTTCCTTCAATGTGGCATCACCCGGGTCAAATGTAACCTCATCGTTCATCCGCAGTATTACCCGGTCCTTCAGGGCTTCAATCTCTATCTCTCCCTTTATGAGTTCAAGCTTTATGGCTGACTTGATCTTCTCAAGTACAATGTCAATAGTAAAAGTCGGGTTGAAATCCCGGGATACTATGTCGATACCCTTTGGTATGTCAAAGGTTATTTCTGATTTTTGTACACCGAATGCCCTTTCAAGTGAGCCGGAAACCTCCTTGAACTGTTGCGGGTCCATGGTGGAAAACGAGAGCAGCAGAACAAAGAAGCACAGCAGGAGGCTCATCAGGTCACCGAAGGTGACCATCCACATGGGTGCGCCCTTGGGGCATTCACATTTCTTTCCCATTATCTTCTACTCTTCTGAGCTGCTGCGTTTTCCTGGTGGAAGGTAGGTTTTCAGGAGTTCCTCAAGGACTCTTGGATTGAGCCCCTTCTGAAGTCCCAGAACACCTTCCAGTACAAGACGTTTGTTAAGTTCCTCTTCCTGGCTTCGGCGTTTCAGCTTGTCTGCAATGGGTAGCGCTATGAGGTTTGCCATGATTGCCCCGTAGAGCGTGGTAAGGAGGGCAACCGCCATTGCAGGGCCGATGGACGCAGGATCAGACATATTGCCAAGCATGTTTACAAGCCCTACCAGGGTTCCGATCATTCCAAACGCAGGAGCGGCATCGCCAATGGCATCAAATGTGCCTTTGCCAAGCCCGTGCCTGTCAAGGGTCAGTTCTATCTCCTTGTTAAGCACGTCTTCAATAAAATCCGCCTCATGGCCATCAACACAGTACATGATGGCCTTTTTCAGAAACGGGTCATTAACCGGTTGTTTTTCAAGTTTCAGCAGGCCTTCCTTTCTGGCAATGTTTGATAGCGTAATCAGTTCCTGAATAATTTCCTCTGGCGGCGTGGGCTTGGCAAAGAATGCCTTCATCATGACCTTGATGCTGTTTATTACATCTGCGAGTGTAAAGCGTATCAGTGTGGCTGCAATGGCGCCTCCGATTACGATAAGCACCGAGGGGATGTCAATAAACGCACCAAGACTGCCTCCAAGCAGGATGGCAGTCAAGATAAGCACTATGCCCATTACCAGGCCAATTACGGTACCTAAGTCCATAAAGATATCCTTTTTCCATGCCCCGGATGTTACTGTCCGGTGGAATTTTTTACTGTATGCCTTCTTTTACTAATATCGGACTTCTGATTTTATTTATAAATTTTTCGTATCTATTCAGCGTAGTGAATGGTCTTGTTTTGGAGTGACTATGAAGA
>JALWJV010000029.1 GCA_026996955.1 Deltaproteobacteria bacterium | reverse complement strand
TCGGCTATATGGGGATTCCTCTGACAAAGGAGATGCAGTAAATACGGCAATCCCGAAGGGTTTCAAAACTGGCAAGCTATAATCGACATAATTCCTTTTAATTTCATTGAAAAAATAATTTTCAAGTTTTTGAAACGCTCAATCTAGGGCATAGTTATCTGGTGGTGAGACAAGGTTTCAAAGCGCGCATGGTCTGAAATTAAAAACCTGCACCCTGCTTCAGGTTATTAGTGGCTTCCACTTGCCCCTTTACAGGTTCCCGGGAATCTGTCTCTGCCTTTTTCATCTCGCAGTAGATATCATAGGCATTCAGTTTTTCAGCAATACGAAGCGGGTGCATTGCCTGCTGGAGCCCTAACAGTGCCTCTGTTAACATGGAGTGTTCATAAACCTCTCGGCGGGCGAGTTCCTCCAGTTTTGATGCAAGGGGAAGAAAACAGAGATTTGCAAGCAGAATACCGTAAAGTGTAGAGCTTAGTGCAAGTCCCATGGAGGGGCCTAGCTGCTCTGAGGTATCCAGGTGCTGCATAACATGCATGAGACTTACCACAGTGCCAGCCATGCCAAGGGCAGGTGCAAGCCGGGTGAGAGTAGTGAGGAGTTGAATCTGTGCCTTTCTCTCTCCCTGGGCAATTACGCTCTCACGCTCAAGCGCCGAGACCAGTGACCACCTGTCATAGCCTTCTGCAATTAGCGATGCCCCGAATTTAAGATATTCGTGGCTTACCCTGTTGATTGCCTTTTCCAGGGCAAGGGGCCCTTTCAGCCTGTAAATGCCTGCAAGTTCAAGCACCTGTGGAAGGATTGCCCTTGTGTCTTCCTCCGGAGTGGTTTTCATGGCAATACTTTTACGAATGGCATTGATGGTTGCCCACACCCTCTCCTGTGGAAAGCCTACCCACAGGACCACTGCCATGCCTCCAAAAACTATGGCCAGGGACTGTGGGTTGATTACCTGTGAAAGGCTCAACCCGTTAAGAAATCCGTATGCAAGCAGGCAGATCAGGATGATGCCAATGGCGATTGATCTTGTGAACATGTTGTAAATCTCCCCTTATTTACACGAAACTGTTGCCATGATGACTTTTACCTAGATTGAGCGTTTCAAAATCTGAAAAAGTATTTTTTTGACTAAATTTGAAGAGGTTACACCTATTATAGTTTTCCAGTTTTGAAACCCTCCGGGATTGCCGTATTCACTGCATCTCCTTTGTCAGAGGAATTCCCATATAGCTGACTATTATGGGAATTCCTCTTTCGCGGATCTGCAGCAAATCCGACAATCGCTCAATCTAGTTTTTATTGGCTGTTTAACGCTTAAGTTTCTGGATATGCCCTGGAGAAAAGCAAACTTGATGCCATTGCAGCTCTTCCAGTAATAAGGTTATAACTATATGAAATTGTGAACATGATTTTAATTTTTTATAAGGGGAGAGAGCAGGGGAGGAAAAATGTGCAGGGCACTATCTGCTACATAATGCTTTGAGATGGCCTGTTTGTTATACCTGGCATACACATAAGAAACAGCTTACTTTAGGAGTAGATGTGAGCGGTGACTTGTTGCCATGTTACCCTCTCTATACTACCTTATCGTGAAAATGGCTCAAAGCTGAAAGCTCAAGGCTCAAAGTAAAAGAAACCATGTTTACTTTCAGCTTCCGGCTTTGAGCTTTGAGCTAACTTTCATGTCAGGGGGGTACAAACCCCATGTCATGAAAGTTTATAAAGTTAAGCCAGGAGGTCATGTCCTGTGAGCAATGCTCCACCCCGCACGTCAGTACATCCTGATGGATTTTTCCAGATAGGAATACACAGGCCATCATATCAGGTAATCAATCTTCGCAAGGAAACACCGGAGCCTGGCATACTCGGCACGGATGGAAATGGCACTGTCATAACCAATGATGTCAATTTTCCGCCTGGGACGGTTTTTGTGGAACAGGCCGATGCCGTGGTGGAAATTGCAAATCCGTTCCCGTTCTGGGGCAGCACCTACATCCTTGATGCCTCTGCTGAAAGGTGCTCAGAAAAGGACAGATTTTTCACATTTAACCCCTTTACAGAAGACATGCGTACTGGAGACCCCGCTGGATTCATGGCCGAGCTTATGTCAGGGAGCATCACAGGGAGAGATGGTCGGAAGATAACAATAGACGATCTTCCCGAGGTGCTCCAGTTGGCGCTTGCACAGAACAGCCGGGATTCTCAGGTGCTTGTGGCCCTTGCCAGGAGCTCATGCGATTTTGAATATGGACCGGACGGAGAGCCTGCAGGCTTGCGGTACCGGCAGTGCCAAAACGGTCAGATGCGCCCTTTTATAAGAGATTTCAACCTGTTCAAGACCGTTTCAAATAATCCTGCTCTGCCTGATTCCTATAAACACGCAATGGTGCTGAAGCCCGGCATACAGGGAACAAGCCCGGTTGTTGGAGAGTATGGGCTTCCAGGAGAGCGCACCCATATTTTTGAGTATCTCAGGGCAAACAGCTATATTCCCTATGGTCACTTTGCCGCAAACATGGCAGATGATGCTGTGCGTTACAGTGTCAAGGTGGTGGATCAGTCAGATATGTCCGGGCTGCGTGCATTGTATTACCAGCGAATCTATGTGAACATGGCCCTTGCCCTTGAAATTCTAGAGAGTCCTGATGGCGGCAGCCGAATGGAGCCTCTGGCCCATGACCCTGTGGCGCTTGATGAGCTTCGCTGCCAGGTGCTTGATGAGGTTAACAGGCGCAGGGATGCCGGTGAGCCACTTCCTTATACTGCAACACTCTGGGGCTGGAACTACGGCTATGATTTTTCCCCTTCTGGTTACAGGCTCCATGCCTCTCACCAGATGGTTCATCAGCAGTTTGCACTTATTCCGCCGTTTGTGGCTGTAACAGACGCAGGTAATCAGGATACATCCATTCCAACCTATGCCATAGGGGACCAGGTTGCAGATTTTGTGGCAAGGTATGAAGAGTTTTACAACACAGATTTTTTTGATGCATACCAGAGGGCAATAGAGAACAATTGCCGCATTGACGGCAGGGATCATCTTGATGCCTCGCTGATACTGTGGGAGGATGAAAATGTCATGCTCCATGCGCCAAAGGCCCAGCGGTCACAGGGTGAGGTGCAGATCATGGTAAAGGAAAAGGTTGGAAACATCCTTGAAGCTGACACCCCCATGAGGGCATCCCTTGATCAGGCAGTTCTTCGGGCTGTCAAGACCCTTGCAGGCATGGGAGCGGAGATGATTACCTGCTATGAAGTCTCTAGGCGTTTTGATTCCAGCCTCACAGGTCAGCGCCTGTTCTACTGCTTTCTGCCAAGGCATTCCCGTTCACCCGGTGCCTTTAGTGAACGCCAGGGGCGATGGATAACCGGTCATTACCCTGAGGATTATGCACACTGTTTCAGAGACGAGATGAACAGGCAGTTCGGGTGAACCTCCACAGGTGTAACACCATGACCTTAATAAAGTTGTGTTTTGTGCTTCTTCTTGCAGGCATTCTTTGTGCGTGCGATGCCCCCTATGGCCCGGACCAGTTCAAAACCAGAGGCTGTACTGCATGTCACTGGGTCCGGATTGACAAGGCACACAATATTGGCTGTACTGCCTGTCACATGGGAGATGCAGCCAGTCACTCAATGGAATCTGCCCATCAGGGCCTGGTACGTCACCCTGCATCCCCTGAGAACATGAAGCGTTTTTGCGGCAAGTGCCATGAAGAGAGAGTAAAGAGGGCAGCCGAGTCAGATCACTTCACCCTCCGTGATGAAATCGGGTATGTATGGAAGGCATTTTTCCCAAAAGGACAGGGCGGAGCCAGTATTCCTGCCCCACAGGAAATAAGGAAGGAGAAGTACCCCTGGAGCCTGCAGGGGCTTGTTGGGGACATGCTCAGAAAACGCTGTCTCAGGTGCCATGTGTGGTACCAGGGAGACGGGCATGAGGGCACAAGGCGCGGGACAGGCTGTGCTGCCTGTCATTTGAACCTGGAGTCAAGCCCCTTTGACCATATCTTCAGGCAAGCGGTTGATGACAGCCAGTGCCTTTCCTGCCACTACGGTAACTTTACAGGGTGGGATTATTATGGCCGGTTTGAAAAGGACTATCCCTCAGGTTTCCGTGCCCCGCTTGAAAAGGGCCGTCATGTAAGGCGTACCCACGGTGTTGAGTGGATCGACATGACCCCTGATGTGCATTTGCAGAAGGGCATGACCTGCAGTGACTGTCACGTAAAAGGACCATGTGGATCTGCCAATGCTACTAAAACAGTAACATGCGTTTCCTGCCATGAGTTATCCGTTCTTTCTGTCAGACCGGGACATACAGTGGAGGCTGCATCCAGTGTGTCATGTACCGTGTGTCACGCAGTATGGGCGCCGGTGGAGATAGGCCGTTCCCTGATGCGACAGGACATGCCCGACTATGAAGAGTGGCTTCGTCTCAGTGTGCAGAACAGCCTGGAGGTGGAGAAGTTGTGTCAGGCGCAGAGTGCTCTTAAATTCGAAGCCTGGCAGCCTGCGGTAATGGAAGACAAGATTGATCATTCCATTGAACCTGGAATGTGGTTTGAGGGGTTTATTGCAAGGCGTTTCTGGCCCGTGATGGCAGGCATTACCAGTGATGGACGTATGGTAACTGTCCGTCCTCTGCTTGATATCTCCATCTCATATGTTGACAGTGACGAGATGATTATGGCGGATAATATCCAGCCTGTAGGGGTGGCTGATATAACTGCAATTTTGCCGGATTTTTCTCCAGGGCCTGATTTTATCTCTTTTTTAAGGCCAGAGCTTTATGAAAAACCGTGGCTTTGGCTTGAATTCACACCACATACCATTGGGCCTGCAGACGTATTCCGCACAATAAGGGTGAACAGGTGGCTTGAGGAAAGGGGGGAATAAATGCCCTTTAGGAGTAGAGGTATATTATTTCAAAGCCGAAAGGATACAAAGAACATGAAACTTTTCATATCAACCCTGCTGCTTTCAACCCTCCTTGTCTGTGTTATGACCCCGGGTAAGGCAGAGGCGAACAAGGTTATGGTGCCTGAAATTGAGCTTGACGTTACCCTGGATTTTGACAGCCTGTCACTTGACGGAAAGGTTGCTGTCACAGTGCCTGAACTGCGCCGCCTTGATTTTTCCCTTGCTGGCCTTGAGGTGGCTTCTGTCACGTTGAACGGCCATGACCTGTCCGGTGCCTTGGGGGCTGATGGCATGCTGCACATTGGCCCCATTAATTCAAGCAGGCTGCTTGAGATACATTTCAAAAGGCAGTTTTCTGAAGAGCCCGGCATGTCCAGTTTCATGTCCGCACATAATGCAGCGCTGCTTGATAAATGGTACCCGGCGTTTCAGGGTCTTGCGGTCTATAACCTGACTGTGAGGGTTCCAGAGGGACTGGCTGTAATTTCTGAGGCAGATAACATAGAAACCGTTCAGGAAGGCCGGTTTTCCAGATTCCAGTTTGATTTTCCCTATCCCCGCCGGGAAGTAACCCTGGTGGCAGGAAGGTATGACAGGACTTCAGCGGAGCACAGGGGCATTACAGTTGAGACCTTCTTCTTTCCGGAAGACAGAGAGCTTGCAGGGCGCTATTTGTCAAAGATGAGGGAGTATATTGATCTGTATGCAGATATTCTCCCCAAATATCCGTTCAAAAGGTTTGCCGTGGTGGAAAATGTGCTTCCCACAGGTTACGGAATGGCAACCTATACGCTTCTTGGAAGACAGGTGGCGCGGCTTCCATTTATAGCCGATACATCCCTGGGTCACGAGTTTGTCCACTCCTGGTTTGGTAACTCGGTCTATGTGGATTTGCAGGATGGCAACTGGTGTGAGGGGCTTACCACCTATCTTTCTGATAATCTGTACCGGCGGCTGAAGGGTGAGGGAGTGGACGTGCGCCATCAGACCCTTGTGGAGTACCAGTCCTGGATTCATGAGGATAATGCCCTGCCGGTTTCGGAATTTTTATCCGGCACTGACAGAAGGATGAGGGCTGTGGGCTACGGCAAGGTCTCAATGATATTTCACATGCTTGAAAATGAGCTTGGTTCAAGGGCATTTAACAGGGGCCTCAGGAGATTGGTAAACCAGTACAGTTTCAGGGAGGCATCATGGGAAGATATAAAGAAGGTCTTTGAACATGAATCAAGGCATAACCTTGATGTTTTCTTCACCCAGTGGCTTAAGAGACGCGATGTCCCGGATCTTGAGTTCTCAAAGGTAAGTATTGAAGATGTAACAGGCAGGAAAAAGAAGCTCTCTTTCACTGTGACACAGAGGACTGCACAGCCTTACACCCTCACACTTCCCCTTCGGGTAGCCCTTCCGGGAAGGGACATTGACAAGAAGATAGAGATAGACAAAAAGTTAAACAAAATAAGTTTTAATGTACCGGCGAAGCCCTATGGTGTTGTAGCTGATCCGGATTTTGACCTTATGCGCAAACTGCATCCTGATGAGTTTCCGCCTGTGCTTTCACGGGTTTTCGGGGCTTCCAAAAAATTCTATTCCGTATCTGACAAGGAGAGGGAGCTTTATACCCCGCTTATTGATCTCCTGGTCTCAAGGGGATTTCAAGAGAAAAAGGCAGGGGGGCATGGGCATGATGAGTTTAAAGATGGTGCCTTTGTAATCCTTGGCTCTCCCTCAGAGGGCATGAAGATGCTTGCCGGAGACCGCAAGCCGCCGGAGCAGGGTGTAAGCGTTGTAGTATCATCATCGCCATTTGGAAAGACCGGCGTGGTGTGTTCAGTCCTTGCCTCCTCTTCAGAGGAGCTTCGTGCCGTTGTTTCCAAATTGCCCCATTACGGCAGATACAGTGTTTTAAAGTTCAGTAAAGGAAAAATCCTTGAAAAGCATGTTGAGCCTGCAGTCTCCGGCATAAGGCTTGAGATCAAGCGGGGGATAACAGCGGTTGCCGCCAGGGATATTTTCCCCGTCAAGAAGATAGTGCGTTACATCTCTGGTGACCGGGTGATCTATGTAAGTGAGCAGCATGACAAGGTGGGCCATCACAAGGCACAGCTTGAAATTATAAAACTGCTTCACAGGCGTGGGGTAAAGCTTGGAGTTGGAATGGAGATGTTCCAGAGGCCCTATCAGAAGGCCCTTGACAGATACATTGCCGGCGAGATTGATGAGCGCACATTTCTCAGGGAATCTGAGTATTTCAAGCGCTGGGGGTTTGATTACCATCTCTACCGCCCGATAATCTCATACTGCAGGGAAAATAACATACCTGTGGTTGCTCTGAATCTCCGCAAGGAAATATCCAAGAAGATCGCCCGGGTAGGGCTTGATGCCCTTACGGATGAAGAGCGTGCAGCGCTTCCCACTCAAATGGATATGTCAAACCGCCAGTACAGGGAGCATCTGCACGGTATATTTAATCAGCACTCCGCCTCAATGCTCGGGAATTTTGACTACTTCTTCCAGGCACAGATCAGTTGGGATGAGACCATGGCTGAAAGTGTAAGCTCATGGCTAACGGCCCATCCTGACCGTTCAATGGTGGTGATAGCCGGGGCAGGGCACATTGATTATGCCTTTGGAATACCTTCACGTGTTGCCCGGCGTATACCAGGCATTGAGTATTCCATAATTATCAATGATCCAGGGGAGGATATGGTGCCTGAGGCAGGTGATTTTTTCCTGTTCCCGCCTGATGAAGAGCAGGAAGGGTCGCCAAAGCTGGGTGTATCCCTCACAGACGACAACAGCACTCTCAAAGTAAAGGGTGTTATGCCAGGAAGCCCGGCTGCACGGGGTGGGGTCAAGGCAGGCGATGTCATTGTTCAGTTTGACGGGCATCCGATAAGGGATATCAATGATCTCAAACCAGAGCTCTTCTTCAAAAAACTT
>JALWJV010000028.1 GCA_026996955.1 Deltaproteobacteria bacterium | reverse complement strand
GATTAGGGAGACGTAGGCTGCTCCTATAAGGGTTATCCTGGCAAGAATGGTATCTATGTAATTGGCAGTCCTCTTTCCAGGCCTGATACCAGGTATATAACCGCCATTTTTCTTGAGATTATCGGCAATATCCTCAGGATTAAACTGTATGGCGGTATAAAAATAGCAGAAGAATATGATGAGAACTACATAAATAGTTTCGTAAATAAGGCTTCCTGGCATAAGTGCCTGCGATACAGTATGCATCCATTCCACAGGTACAAAGTTGGCAATGGTTGCAGGAAACATGATTATTGATGACGCGAAAATGGGAGGTATAACACCTGCGGTATTTACCTTGAGAGGCAAATGCGTAGATTGGCCTCCATACACCTTGCGCCCCACCACCCTACGCGCATAATGTATTGGAATCTTCCTGTGGGCACGCTCCATGAAGCAGATAAATGCTACAACTGAGAGCATCATTATTATCAGGAACAGCATCAGCCCGGCATTTATCTCACCGGTTGACATTAGCTGGAACGTATCAATTATGGCAGAAGGCATTCTTGCCACGATACCGGCAAAAATAATGAGAGATATGCCGTTTCCAATACCGCGTTCCGTAATCTGCTCACCAAGCCACATCAGGAATACGGTGCCTGACATCAAAGTAAGCGCAGTCAGGAACCTGAAACTCCAACCGGGTACTGCAACTACCGGCACTCCCCCTGGAGAAGTCATTGACTCAAGTCCGATGGCAATACCAAAGCCCTGAATGACAGAAAGGCCCACTGTACCGTATCGGGTGTACTGACTGATCTTTTTTCTTCCGGACTCGCCTTCCTTTTTAAGCTGTTCCAGATGGGGAATTGCTACTCCTAGAAGCTGGATAATGATGGAGGCGCTGATATAGGGCATGATTCCCAGGGCGAATATTGAGAAGTTCTTGAGGGCGCCACCTGAAAACATATCGAACATGCCGAACAGCGTACCCTGGGCACGAGCAAAAAACGATGCAAGTGCGGCAGCATCTATGCCGGGAGTAGGAACCTGAACCCCGATCCTGTAAACCGCAAGCATCATCAAAGTGAATAAAATGCGCTTGCGAAGCTCTGGGACATTTCCTATGCCTTCAACGCCTTTTAACACTTACCTTTACTCCCCTGTATCAGTACTTTTGGTGTAAGGTGACACTATCTCTACAGAGCCACCGGCTGCCTCAATCTTTTTCACTGCACTGGCGCTGGCGGCATGAACCTTCAATTTCACTGCCCTTGTTATCTCACCATCACCCAATACCTTGGCAAGGCTGAACCTCTTGCTAACCAGCCCCTTCTCCCTCAAAACCTGAATATCAACAGTGCCATCTGTATCAATGCGGTTCAAATCCGATACGTTAAACACGCCAAAATGCTTTTTGAAAGGATTTTTAAACCCTCTCTTTGGCAGCTTGCGGTAAATGGGCATCTGTCCGCCCTGAAAACCGGCAGGTATTGATACTCCGGAACGGGACTTCTGACCCTTCTGACCCTTACAAGCGGTCTTTCCATGACCTGACCCTGGGCCACGCCCTACCCTTTTTCTATTTTTTACAGCGCCCTCAAAGGGCCTGAGTGATGACAGATCAACCATTGATTTCTCCTGACCTAATATAGATTGTGTTCAGGCTTGGTGCAGATTACTTGGAACGAACCTTGGCTAATTCCACGGACTTCCTGATGGTTTCAAAACCCTGGAAGGTGGCATGAACCACATTGTAGGGATTATTGGAGCCCAGGCATTTGGTGAGTATGTCATGAATTCCTGCAGCTTCCATTATTGCCCTTACAACTGCCCCTGCAATAACACCTGTTCCAGGCTTGGCAGGCTTGAGAAGCACTCTGCCCGCGGCATAGTGGCCAACCACATCGTGAGGAATGGTGGTGCCGTCAAAGGGAACCGTTATCATGTTCTTCTGTGCCTTTTCAGTCGCCTTGCGAAGGGCTTCAGGCACCTCTTTTGCCTTTCCCATTGCGTAGCCCACCTTGCCCTGGCCGTCACCGACCACGGCAAGCGCACTGAAACTGAAACGCCGTCCACCTTTAACAACCTTTGCAACGCGGTTTATAAAGACGATTTTTTCAATTAAACCTAGATCGTTATTATCCTGTGGTCCTACCAAGGTTGCACCCCTTTTAATTGCCTCAAATTGATTTTGATTATATTTTTAAATGTTTAGTAAATTATGCGTTCCGCAAAGACTTGTACGCTAAAATTTGAGTCCGCCTTCACGCGCTCCTTCTGCAAGGGCCTTGACCCTGCCATGATAGATGTATCCGCCTCTGTCAAAGGCTACCTTCTCCACGCCCTTTGCCTTTCCGGAAGCTGCGATGGCCTGCCCAACCGCCTTGGCTACATCACATTTACTCTCAAACTCCGCTGCCTTTTCCCGGATTGCCTTTGATTGAGACGAGGCAGACGCAATAGTGATACCTGCATCATCATCAATCAGCTGCGCATATATATGTTTGGCGCTTCTGAAAACAACCAGCCTGGGCATGTTTGCAGTGCCAGATATTTTCTTGCGAATCCTGCGCTTTCTCTTTAATCTGCTAACTAACTTTGGATTTGTTCTGGCCATCTGTTTGTTTCACTCCTGATTTGAACAACTGTATAAATCTTCCCGCCGCATGTTCAAGGGTATCAGTGACACCGTTTGGGATGATAAAGAACAGCCTTATTATGCTGCTGCCTTACCAGCCTTTCGAATTATGGTTTCGTCAGAGTAGATAATTCCCTTACCCTTGTAGGGTTCTGGTGGCCTGTACTGTCTGATCCGGGCGGCAGTCAACCCTAAAAGCTCTTTATCATATCCCTCAAGAGTCAGTTTAATCTCTTTCTGCTTTTCAACCGAGGCCTTGATGCCTTCAGGAATGTCAAATTCTATGGGGTGGGAAAAGCCCAGATGCATTACAAGCTGCTTGCCCTTGACATCTACCTTGTACCCTACGCCGTTGATTATAAGTTCTTTTTTGAACCCTTCGGAGACCCCTGTGACCATATTGGCAATAAGCGCCCTGGTAAGGCCTTGAATTGAACGAGTCTTCTTGGTTTCATCCTGAGGTATAACGCTGATGACATCACCGTCTATGTTTAATGAAACCACTGAATGAAGAGTTCTGGCCAATGTGCCTTTGGGCCCCTTAACAGTAATCTGTTGGCCATCAAGCTTAACTTCTACCCCTGAAGGGATTTTGATTGGTAATTTTCCAATTCTCGACATGATATAATGCCTCTTATTCCAGCCAGTTTCTACCAGACAGAGAGAAGTACTTCTCCTCCGACTCCCTGCTCTCTGGCTGCCTTGTCGGTCATGAGCCCTTTTGAGGTGGATATTACAGCAAAACCGTATCCTGACTTAACCGTTGGAATTTCTGTTTTTGACTTATATATGCGCCTGCCCGGCTTGCTCACCCTCTGTATATCATTAAAAACAGGCTGGCCATTCTCGTACCTGAGGTAAATCCTGAGGATTCCCTGCCTGTCATCCTTGATAACAGAATAATTTTTAATAATGCCCTGTTCTTTCAAAATACCGGCAATTGCCGTTTTTAATTTTGAGCTTGGCAGGTCAACTTTCTCATGACGGGCCTTGGCTCCGTTTCTGATACGAGTCAGTAAATCTGCTACTGGATCTGTCATTGACATTTTATTGCTCCGTAAGACCTAATACTGCTACCAGCTTGATTTGGTAACGCCAGGCAACAGTCCGCTTGACGCCATCTTCCTGAAACATATTCTACAGATGCCAAAGTGCCTGATAAACGCCCGTGGTCTGCCACACAACGGGCACCTGTTGTACTTGCGCACTGCAAACTTGGGCTTTCTCTTCGCCTTTTCTCTCAATGCCTTGCGTGCCAAGGTGTTCCTCCTATAATTATGCTATTTGCGAAATGGCATTCCCAGCGTGGAAAGCAGGAACCGTGCCTCATCGTCTGTCTTTGCGGTTGTCACTATGGTTATATTCATTCCCTTAATCTTGTCTATCTTGTCATAATCAATTTCAGGGAAGATGATATGTTCCTTTATTCCCATTGAGTAATTTCCTCTGCCGTCAAACGCCTTTGGTGAAACACCTCTGAAGTCCCTGATCCGGGGTATAGCGATGTTAATCAGCTTGGTGAGGAAATCCCACATCCGTTCTTTGCGAAGTGTCACGCAACAGCCTATTGGCATACCCTCTCTGAGTTTGAAGGTTGCAATGGACCTTCTTGCCCTGGTGATAACAGGTTTCTGACCTGCAATCTGGGCCATTTCAGCAGATGCAGATTCAAGTATCTTGGAATTCTGAATCGCCTCGCCCAATCCCATGTTCAAGACCACCTTCTCGATCTTAGGTACCTGCATGGGGTTGGCATAGCCAAACTTTTCCATCAGCTGCGGCACACTTTGTTCTTTATATTGCTTCAGCAACAGCATATCTTAATTGCCTCCAACAGGCTATTTAGCCTCTGTAGGGATGACCTCGCCACATTTTTTGCAAAGTCTAACTTTAGAGCCATCATCAAGTGTTTTTCTGGATATGCGTACAGGGTCTGTACACTTAGGACAGAGCAACATGAGATTTGAAAGATGTATGGAAGCCTCTCTCTCTATAATTCCGCCACTGGAGGTTGGAGTAGGTTTCATGTGCCTTTTAATCATCTGGGCACCCTCTACCCTTGCCCTGCCCTTGGCAGGAAGAATCTGAA
Organism: Deltaproteobacteria bacterium; assembly: GCA_026996955.1. GTDB lineage: Bacteria > Desulfobacterota > Dissulfuribacteria > Dissulfuribacterales > QOAL01 > S144-17. Next base: position 3,183 of record JALWJV010000028.1, on the reverse strand, counting down.
GGATTTTTCCTACCTTACCTCTATCCTTCCCTGCCATTACCATGACGCGGTCATTCTTTCTGAGGTATGTCTTGACTTTTTTCATTTTCTTTTCCAAATAGTACCGGCTCTTGATAAAGTCCGAACAATATCTTGCCTGAATATCAAAGGACCTCAGGAGCCAGCGAAATAATCTTCATATAGCGTTTTGCTCTTAGCTCACGAGCAACAGGCCCAAAGATACGTGTTCCAACAGGTTCGCCATACTGATTGATAAGTACAGCGGCATTCTCGTCAAAGCGTATCAGAGTGCCGTCAGGCCTTGAAATCTCTTTGGCAGTTCGTACCACAACAGCCCGGACCACCTCTCCCTTTTTTACCTTGGAGTTAGGGATAGCCTCTTTTACTGAAACCACTATAACATCACCAATACTGGCGTACCGTCTTCTGGTCCCACCCAGCACCCTGATGCAAGCGACTCTCTTGGCACCAGAGTTATCGGCTACATTCAATACACTCTCTTGCTGGATCATAACTAATGCCTTCCTTTCTAGACGGCTCGTTCAAGTATCTTTTTAACAGTCCAGCGTTTCATCTTGCTCATGGGACGGCACTCTTCCAGCAGAATGACGTCACCTACCCGGCAACTGTTATCGGGATCATGAGCCATATATTTTTTTCTGCGCTGCACGAACTTTCCGTAAATTGGATGCTGAATTCTTCTCGTAACAACAACACTGACTGTCTTGTCATTCTTGTCGCTGGTAACCGTCCCTATAAGGGTTCTACGCAGACCTTTGGCCACACTCATAACAACTCCTTGGATTATTCTCCGGCCTTTTCTTTAATAAGAGTCAAAATCCTTGCAATGGACCTACGTACTTTTCTGATCCTTGCTGTATCCTCAAGCTGATGCGTTGCGTGCTGAAACCTGAGATTGAACATCTCCTGTCTTAGATCAGCCTCTTTTTTCGCAAGTTCATCCAAGGAAAGGTCTCTGAGTTTTGCTACCTCACTCATGTCAAATCACTCCTGGATACGATTTTCGTAGGTACTGAAAGTTTGTGAGATGCAAGCCTTAATGCCTCCCTTGCAACACTCTCCTCAATACCCTCCATTTCATACAGAATTCTTCCAGGTTTCACAGGTGCTACCCAGCCTTCTACAGAACCCTTTCCCTTACCCATCCTTACTTCAGCAGGTTTGCTGGTAATGGGTTTATCAGGAAAGATGCGGATCCAGATCTTGCCTCTACGCTTAACATGCCTGGTAATGGCAATACGAGCCGCCTCTATCTGCTGGGCAGATATATATCCCCTGCCAAGGGCCTTCAGGCCAAAATCACCAAACGAGAGGGTATTCCCCCTGGATGCGACCCCTTTCAAACGACCTTTCTGCCTTTTTCTATATTTAGTCTTCTTGGGACTGAGCATAATATTCTAAACCTTCAACTTTCAAGGAAATGAACTTTCTGACAAAACCTGACCGGTTGTAATCACACCCTGTTAACCGGCTTCTTTTGCAAAATTTCAACTGTTGAGCGAAAGCACTTCTGAATCCTTGTCCATCAGGACCTCACCCTTGAAGATCCAGACCTTTACGCCAATAATTCCGTAGGTGGTGTTGGCTTCGGCAAAACCATAGTCAATATCAGCCCTCAAGGTGTGCAGAGGCACTCGGCCCTCCAGATACCATTCAGTCCTGGACATCTCAGCGCCACCCAGCCTGCCGGAACAGGCTATTCTGATCCCCCTAGCTCCAAATTTCAGGGCGATGCCGACAGCCCTTTTCATTGCTCTCCTGAAGGAAATACGGCGAAGAAGCTGAGAAGCGACATTTTCCGCCACAAGTTGTGCGTCAAGCTCAGGTCTGCGAACCTCTGCAATATCTATAAGTACAGGCTTGCGCACCATCTTTTGAACACTCTTCTTGAGAGCCTCTATTTCAGCGCCCTTTTTCCCAATAACTATACCAGGTCTTGCGGTATGGATCTTGAGCCTGAGCCTCTTGGCTGCTCTTTCAATCTCAATCTTTGAGATACCTGCGTGATAGACCTTGTCCTTGACAAACTTCCTGATCTTGTAATCCTCCTGCACCAATGCAGGATAATCTTTCTTTTCCGCGTACCAGTTAGAATCCCAGGACCTGGTTATCTTGAGTCTGAGACCAATCGGATTGACTTTCTGTCCCAAAACTGCCTCCTATAAGAACTGATTAATACTCATCAAGCACAATGGTAATATGTGCCAGTTTGTGACGTATGCCATAAGCCCTTCCCATCGCCCTGGGACGCCATCTTTTAAGCTGAGGACCCTGATCAACCATAATGGTTTTTACATACAGCGAATCTACATCAATATTTGGATTGTCATCCGCATTGGCCAAGGCAGATTCAAGGACTTTTTTGATTATCCTGGCAGCCTTTTTGGGCACCACAGACAGGATATCAAGAGCCTCATCTACTGGCTTGTTGCGTACCAAGTCCGCCACCAGTCGAGCCTTCTGCGGCGAGATCCTTCTATATTTGGCTACAGCTCTAGCTTCCATAGCTCGGTCAATTCCTCTTATTTGCGTTTGGACTTCTTGTCTGCTGCGTGACCATAATAGGTGCGCGTTGGTGAGAACTCTCCCAGTTTGTGCCCAACCATGTTTTCGGTAACAAAGACCGGAATAAACTTCCGCCCGTTATGCACAGCAAATGTGAGCCCTACCATTTCTGGTATGATCATTGATCTTCTGGACCAGGTTTTGATGACCCTGTGATCCTTTGTCTCATTAGCCTTAATCACCTTTTTCATCAGGTGTCCATCAACAAAGGGTCCTTTTTTGACTGATCTAGGCACTTGCAGACTCCTTAAACTTTTATTGAATTTCTCTTATCAGTTTTTCCATGCACTTTTATTTACAGTGCATACTGATTATTTCTTGTAACGCCTGCGTACAATAAAGGCGTCACTTGGTTTCTTCCTGCGGGTGCGATAACCCTTGGTTGGCCATCCCCAGGGACTGCACGGATGGCGTCCACCGGATGACCTTCCCTCGCCACCACCCATTGGGTGATCTACAGGGTTCATTGCAACGCCTCTTACCCTGGGCCTTCTTCCCATCCAGCGGGACCTGCCTGCCTTGCCGATATTGATATTTTCGTGGTCAAGGTTTCCTACCTGGCCGATTGTGGCACGGCAGGTGTTTAAAATCATTCTG
>JALWJV010000027.1 GCA_026996955.1 Deltaproteobacteria bacterium | reverse complement strand
GTACAGCAACAGAAACTCCGGGAAAGATTGCCACCATAATCTATACGTGCAACTCATGGGGATACCTTGATCCCTGCTCCACCTGAAAGGGCAAAAAAGTCGGGGGAATCTCCCGCCGGGTCCGGTGGATCCGTGAAAATATCAATAAATACCAAAATGCCATAATTGTTGAAGCTGGGGACATGCTGTTTAAAAGCAACCGCCTTCCAGCATCACACAAAAACAGCACACACACAAGGCCCAACCCTGCTGCACAAAAGGAAAAGGCTACTGCCCTCATGATGCTGAAGCTCTATGAGCAGATGGGTTACCAGCTTGCAGGTGTGGGACAGAAAGACCTGGCTGCAGGCCTTGATTTCCTAAAGGATGCAACAGAAAAGAGCAGTATCAAATTTATATCCGCTAATATCGTAAAGGATGGAAAAACTGTATTTGAGCCGCAGGCCATCATAGAAAAATTTGGTGATGAAAAAGAGGGCGTAAAGGTAGGCTTTACGGCTGTCACGGCCTGTGATGCAGTCTATTACCACAGGGGACAATTTGAGTGCATACCGCCTGAAAAGGCCCTAAGTCCTATCCTTCCGGAACTACGCAAAAAATGCGATTTTGTGATACTGCTATCAAACCTCAAGGACCAGATAAACAGGAAACTTGTCAAAAAATTCCCGGACATCGACCTTATTATCAAGAGCGGTTATGGCCAGAGGACATACACCCCTCTAATGCTTGGAGATGTGCCCTCTATAATGACACACCCCAAGGGAAAGGCAGTTGGGGTAGCAGTGCTGGAGCAGGAAAAAACCGGCAACAAAAGGGCAAAACTTAAAAATTCGCTTTTCCTGCTCACCACAAAATACAAGATTGACAATGCAGTTCAGGCAGAGGTGGATGAGTTTAACAGGCGTTTTGCCAGGCCAAAGCCTACGGTGAAACACCGGACTGAAACACACAGAGCGCCACCCGTGCCAGGGAAATAATAATACATCCTGTCTCTCTGCACATGAAAATCTGTTAATCCCATATCGTTCAATACTGTGAACGCACGATGTGCCAAATGCGGAGCGTGTCTGCCTGCATGCCCTGTTTACAGGCAGACACTGCTTGAACGCCTGAGCCCAAGGGGAAAGCATGCACTGCTAAAGGATGGAGCAGCAGATTACTCCTGGGCATCTGTCAAGGAAACGGTTGACGCATGCCTCCAGTGCGGGGCCTGCGGGGCACAGTGCTCCGCAGGCATTGAGGTAAACAGGGAAATTCTGGATGCCCGTGCCCATAACAGGGAGTTTGCCCCCTCTTTTCCTGCACTCTGGAAGCTATTTGGATCAGACCTGGCGTGGTCAGGCGCATCCACTCTATTAAAGACACTTCCCGCAGCATCGGGAATCATATTCAGGCTTGCCGCACTTTCAAGCAGCAGCACGGCTGATGATAGTCCGCATCTTCCTCCACCGGCAGCCTCTCCCCTTATAAGCCCCAAGGGCATGGCCAAATTTCGCAATGCGGCAGATGAATCCCTTAAAAAAAGCGGCAAGTATAGCGGTATTCGAATAGCCCTTTTTACAGGATGCGTCCAAAACCTGGTCTATCCCGAGATCCCGAAGGCAATGACTAGGTGGTTTCCAGGTGCTGAATTTATCATTCCGGAACACCAGTGCTGCTGCGGCCTTCCTGCACTTTCAGCCGGAGCCGTAAAGCCTGCCTCAAACCTGATAAGCAGGAATATCAAGGCGTTTGAGAAGGCTCGCGCAGACATGATCCTTACCGGATGTGCATCATGCAGTTACATGATAGGAAAGTGGCATGAGCTGCTCGACAGACAGGATGATAAACAAAAGGCGCTGAACTTTGCCGAACGTCTCAAGGAATTTACCCAGGCCGCAAACCCGTCAATTATGGAGGGGCACTTAAAAAAAATCCAGGGTACCATAACCTTTCATGCCCCGTGCCATAGCCGTTTCTCTTCGGAAGGCACAGAAGCCTCAGAAAATTTTATTAAGCGGGTCGCAAAAGATAATTTTGCTCAGATGGAGCAGGGCTGCTGCGGACATGGCGGCTCGTTTTCCATAAAATTCCCCTCTATTTCCCAGGGAATCTTCCAAGAACGCCTTGCAGCCTTGAAAAAGACGCGCGCATCAACCGTGGTCACCACCTGTTCCGGCTGCCTGATGCAGTGGAAAACCAGGCTGCCAGGGGCAGACTGCCCCACTGAGATAAAAGTAATCCATGCAGCAGAATTGCTTTCACCTTAGCGCACAGGCTTGTGCTTGAACTTTGAATTCTGACCGTAGAACCTGCACGGATTGTTATAGAAGATATCTTCAATATCCTCTTCCCTGTGACCCCGCATCCGCATCTCGAAGATGGCATCATGAAGGGTTGCAGGATCGGAAGGGCCCCAGTCCCCTGACGCATCGCACAGTATCTTCTCTTTTCCATACCTTTCAATGGTGTCAATGCAGCGTTCAGGCGAATTCTTTGTAATGGGGTATATGGTCATGGCAGCCCAGTAACCTGCATCAAGAACCATCTCTATTGTGTGTTCCTCCATGTGGTCAAAGAGCACCCGGTTTCTGTCTATATCGCTCCTGTTATTAAGCAGATCAAGCATTATCTTCACGCCCTTCAGCTTATCGTCCAGATGTGGTGTATGGATCCATATAAGCTGATCATACTCCACTGCAAGATCCACCTGCATTTCAAAGGCCTTTATTTCATTAGCTGTATTTTTATTCAGCCCTATTTCCCCAATACCGAGCACAGTAGGTTTGTCAAGAAACTCCGGTATGAACGAGATCACTTCCCTGGCAAGCTCAAGATCGTCGGCCTCCTTGGGATTTATGCATATCCAGCAATAGTGATCAATCCCGTACTGTGCCGCACGGGTAGGCTCAAATTCAGATATATGGGTGAAATAATCATGAAAGGCGGCGGCACTGGTACGGTCATATCCTGCCCAGAAGGCAGGCTCACAACACGCCACACAGTGCATCCGCGCCATACGCTCATAGTCCTGGGTAGTACGGGCTATCATGTGAATATGCGGTTCTATTATCTTCATTTAACCTACTCCACGCTCATCATTTCCAGAAATGTTCTGGCCCTGTCACTGCCAGGTTTTTTAAGGATGTCAAAAGAATCAATGAGCCGTTTGAAACGCCTGTCAGTCAGGGCCTTTTCAGATTCAGCCGCCCTCTCTAAACGGTCAAAGGCAGAAGCCAGCTCAAGTATGTGACACCGCATATCAAGGTAATACCTGTCAAGCAACTCAGGGGCGCTCATTGGGCAGGGAAGTTTGTCTGCCATTATATTCCTCCTGTATCATTTTTGATAATGTCAAATTTTTCAATCAGCCATTTCAGCTCATCTGCAATCATATCGGTAATCAGCCGGTCCCTTTCTGTACCTGTTATGTTTATTAGCTCAGGAAAGACCGAAAGAGTATATATCTCAAGCTCAAAACATCTTACCCCAAAGCCCATTGCCTTTTCAATGAAATCAGAGGTTACATTGTGATAGGCTGTTAAAGGACCTGAACCCTTCCATGTAAACGGCATGTGATAATGTACCAATGCATGACCAAGGGGGGAAAGCCTGCCTGCACTTTCCAGGAAAAAGGCCAGATCAGGAAATCTTGTAACGGTTCTGTCATGGAAAAATCTTGCCTGGTGGAGATATACCGGGTCATTAAAGGGTTCAAGCGCGGTGAAATCAGGGCCATCTGCCCTCAAAGCCGCGCCCAGTTGTATCTTGCCTGTCCTGATACCCTCCCCTTCCAGTGTTTGCAGGCATTCCACCATGTCATCCCCACAGACAGCCGCGTGAACACTGTCCAGGCACATTCCCACGTGGCGTCTTACAATCCTTTCTGACACTGCTGGGGTAAGATTATATCTTCTCTGGAGGTATTTAATACCTGAACACAACAAACGATCATTATAAAACTGCAGAAATGTTTCCAAATCCTCCACTACGCAGTCAGGCTCAGGCTCTATTGACAGGACTATCTGCTTTCCGTTTTGCTCAGCACACTTGTGCAGGTGCCATGCGCACATGGCCATGTTTTCAGCACTCCGCTCTATAACTTCGTTACTGCACAACCGGGCATAGCCAACGGGCACGGTGCTGATACTTGCCCAATGCTTCTGGGGCATTAGTTCTGAAAGGATCTTCACCAGAAAAAGCGTATAGTCAAGACGTTCCTCTGATGACCAGTCAGGCTTATACACCTGCTCCTTCACCCTTTGACCATGAAAAGTACTGTAAGGAAAGCCGTTAAGCGTTATGGTGATTAAATTATGATCATGAAGCCTCTGTTTTAATGATTCCAAGATATTATTTTTAATGATCTTATGCGCCACCCTGTGATTTAACCAGGGACCTACCGCATATGCGGGAGAGTGAGGCATGACCTTCTGGAATACTGCTGGGGCGGATGAAAAAAGTGCGTACTGTACATCTTCCAGCTCTTCTCCTGGATGAAGATTTAGAGAGTATGTAAGGAAGATATTATTAAAATACTTCAGAATCAAAATTTCCTAACCTCTAACTTGAGCTGAACTTCTCTGAAAGCAGCTCACTTGAATAACGCATGAAAAACACGCCACCAGCAACACCCGCAACGGTGCCGGCATCAGGATTTTCAAGATACAGTACGATCCATATCCCCTGAACAATAATCAGATTTCTTACCAGTGTGCCTATATGCTCTGGCACACTCCTGAGCCGTTCTCTACAGGCGTTGGCACTTTTCAGGGTATCAAGCACTATCCACGAAAAAAGAAGCATAACCGCAGCAAGCTGTATAAAATTAGACGAACCAGGCAAAAGCGCCATGGGCGCAATCAGGGCTATCAGAGGAGAGATGGCCACAAAGAATGGGAGTGAATGTTGTCTTGCCTCATCGGCTGCACAGAGTGTAAGGAGGAGGATGTACACAAAATGCGAAGAGGCAGGCACTATTGCGAAAGTCTGTATAGCACCAGTAGCTGCTGCCCCGAGAAGTATTGCTCCTGCCCTACAACCTGCCATAAGCAGCACTCCTGCTAATCTGTGCCGTGAATGTAAACACGAATAGGCAAGGACCAGAAACGCAAGAATAACAGCAGTACAGCCGGCAATGCTTCCCGCGGCCCACCCCGATCCAATCCCTGCAATAAGAAGGATCAAACCCGTGCGCAGCACATGCAAGGGCTCTATCTTGCCCGAAGGAATGGGCCTTTCAGGTCTTTCTGCTGCATCTTTCTCCCTATCACAGTAGTCATTAAGAAAGAGACCAGCGCTGTACATCAGCAGCACCGACATAACAGGAAAAGCAACAGCCGCAGCGCTGAAATCTGCTGAAAGACTAATGATCCCCACAACAGGATCAAGGGGGACAGTGAGGAGGTTTGGAAGCCTTAAAAGGGTAAGATATGTTTTTAACCTGGCGAGTGGCACCACGTGATTTTTCAGATGAACCCTTGGCTGGTAACTATATATTGACAATATCTGTTACCTGCTTCCGCACAGGAATTTAGATACAGTATTATCATGCCGCGTGTCCACCGAGATACTGTTTAAGTTGAAGCGCTATATCCCCAAACTCATGCGCCTTGATATCTTTGATATCTAGGGATGTAGCCCAGGCAACGTCACGTTCCTCAGAGTTATGGCCGTGTGTACCGCCTACTCTGGAAGTATCCGTGCTGATAACAAAGGGGTGCCAGCCGAAAAAGAGTTCACAAGGGTCAAAACCGGGTTTGTTGTGAATATCAACATGAGTTGCAAAATCAGGGGCCTCGCCAGGCTCTTCCCACCACGGATAGGCAAACCACGTCCCGGGTCTGGCAGTAATTATGAAATCGGGCCCGCTGTCAGCAAAAAGCCCTGATGCGGCCATCTGCTCCCTCTCCATAACAGATATCTCAGCATCCATACCCCTTAGCGCCTCAAGACACTTGTCATATTTCTCTTTATTATTCAGGTAGATAAATGCCACTTCATGATCAGTAACCGCAAAGGCGTCTGATGAACAGTAGTCTGGATAGAGCCTGTTTTTAACTCGCCTGGCCTGGAAAAGTCCGTGCATGTACAGCGCCCGGTTTGGAAACAGGACCCTTGTTGCCTTGCCTATGGCATAGTCACCAAAGAAGAGAAAGTCATAGCCCCTTTCAGAACAGCAGGATACTATCTCTGAAAGCAGATCCATAAGTTCAGAAAGGGCCCTTGATGCCTTTGAGTGGTCAGGACCATGCTTCTGAAGGGCATAGTCAAGGTGGGGCAGATAGGAAAAAATCAGTCCAGGGGCATCATCCCTGCCCATGAGATTACACGTGGCCTGGGCAATAAAAGTGCTGCTCTTTAGCCCTGCCAGGGGTCCCCAGTAGCTGTGAAGCCTGAAACGGCTGCCAATATCAGAACATATCTTATCATAGAGGTCCGCCGGTTTTGCATAGACGGTATCAATCATGCCGCCGCCATGGGTGTGAACCGGTGCCGGAGAGAGCAGGTAATCAACCTGCTCCCCAAGGGACTGCTGCCAGAAGAGCATGGCGCACTTCCCGCCATTATCGCGGTATTTCTGCCATGTCCTCTCCCCCTTTACCAGCCTGCTTGACTGCTCCCAGAAGAAGGGCCGCTGCAGATCATGTTCGTAAAACCCGTTAAAAAACATGGCGTTTCGGGCTGGGGGCAAACCGGTTCTGAACATTGCCTGGACAGGACAGGTCAAGGCTGGAAACAGGCTCCTTACCCGCCTGAAAGCAGCACCGCCTATCTCTTTAACACCATTTTGTTCAAGAAATGCGTGGCCAAGGGCGGCTATTTGCAGAACCAATATTCTTCTCATAACAACAATGAATGCCTAGCCCACGAGAGGGGATAGCATCATTCCTTCAACTAGTAAGGCCTGCACCGCCATATAAAGTCAAGGGCCTGGTCCACGCCGTTATCAAAACCACCGCCTTCCACCTGCTTGGTGTATTCCTTTGTATATTCGCCGGTAATATTGTCCAGCTCGGCCTCTACTGATATGGAAAAGCCCACCATAAAGGTTACTCCACCCTTAAATGCGCCGGGAATGGCTGCAACATCTGCAAGAGGTATCCTTTCTGCCATCTTATTACTTACCCCAAGCAGGGCTTTGGCCTTCTCCATGTGTCCTTTGGTCTTATTGTAGGCCACAAGCCACCATAGCCCCTTGGAATATCCCTGGCCAACAAGATCCATATAATTTGCCAAAAAACGCATGTTAGTTATGCTGTAACCCTGGAGGAACCCCGCAAGTGCCGCGGCCACTTCACGTCCCGAGGGAACTGTCAAGGAGAGAGTATAACTCACCACCACCTGCTGGCCGCTTGGATCAATGCAGTTTACCGGGTTGTCTCTGCAGTAGGCGTAGAGGTTCAGTGACTGGGGCTCGAGCAGTTTACCCTGCAGACCGTCACGCTGCAGGAATCGGCCAAGAACCGGGCTGTAGGCCCTTGTCCTGTAGTGGTAGAGGCCGCTTTCAGCATCGTATTCCCTGCCGGTATAGGTAAATGTATTGACCAGTCCGGTCTCACCATCAAACGAGAATGGACCGCTGTTCAATATAATTTTACCCCATGCATCATAACCGTAACGCTGAACCACCTCTCCGGCAGAGTTGGTTATCAGTGTGATATTGCCCCTGGCATCGTGGTGATAGAACCACACATCTCCGCCCTGAATGGTCATCAACGGCTCATCGGGTGATGGCGAGTGTATGAACAGGGCAAGGAGTGCATCATCACGATACTGGGCAACCACGTTTTCATTATCATAAACATATTCGAACAGGTGGCCACCAGTGCTCTTACTGACACGCCTGCCCAGGAAATCGTATTCATACCTGGCCTCTGTTCCGCTGTGTGAGTATCCGGTCAGACTGCCCCGGCCGTTGTATGAGTAGCTGTAACCGCCGG
>JALWJV010000026.1 GCA_026996955.1 Deltaproteobacteria bacterium | reverse complement strand
TTTTCTGAAATAACACTAAAGTCCGTTGCTGACTTTTTACGAATCCATCAATATTAACAGTGACCAAACGGGGAAAAAACACCTGCCACGCTGCAACCCACTTTAAAAAACTGCTTGATTCGTTTTCCGCGGCCCCAAAAGGCATGACCACACATAACCAACAAAAAAGGGGCCATGACTGGTCAAGCCACAACCCCTTGAATTTACTGGTGCCCCCGGCATGATTCGAACATGCGACACCAGGATTAGGAATCCTGTGCTCTATCCCCTGAGCTACGGGGGCGAAACGCCTTCTCGATACCATTGCAGGACTACCTTGTCAAGCACAAGCTTTCCCTGCATCAACCTGCAACTTGCGAGCTGCATAATCCGGGATTATATGCATGAGGCATGACACCTCCCCGTTTTCTTTTGGCAATAGAGAGCTCCTGCGACGAAACCGCCGCAGCAGTGCTTGAAAATGGCAGCACGCTTAAAAGCTCAATAATCGCATCCCAGATCGCCATCCACCGGGAGTATGGCGGCATTGTTCCGGAACTGGCATCACGGCATCACATGGAGGCCATTGAGCCGGTGGTTAACAGTGCCATTACCCAGGCTGGGATAAACATCAATGAAATTGATGCTGTTGCTGCAACCCAGGGGCCCGGCCTTGTTGGTTCCCTGATTGTAGGCTTTTCTTTTGCAAAGGCATTTGCTGCAGCAAGGGACCTGCCGTTCACAGGCGTGGATCACATACACGCACATATTTACGCCATCTTCCTGCAGGAGCACCACCCTGAATTTCCCTATGTTGCCCTGGTTGTTTCAGGAGGCCATACCAGCCTCTATCTTGTGGAGGATTTTGGCACTGCCCGGGTGCTCGGACAGACCAGGGACGATGCCGCAGGGGAGGCATTTGACAAGGTAGCGAAAATTTTGGGGCTTGAGTACCCTGGAGGGCCGGTCATAAGCAAACTTGCCCAAAAGGGAAAGGCAGATGCCTTCTCATTCCCGCGTTCAGGGCTCAGGGAAACCCCGCTTGATTTCAGTTTCAGCGGCCTGAAAACCGCTGTTTTAACAGAGGTAAGAAAGCTTGAGAAAAAGGGCGCTGTGCCTGTTGAGGACGTATGCGCATCATTTCAGCAGGCGGTTGTGGATGTGCTGGTGGAAAAAACAGTATCTGCTGCCAGGCAGGAAGGAGTGTCCTCAATCGTCCTTGCAGGTGGTGTGGCCTCAAACCGGAGACTTCGCACGGCCATGACAAGTGCAGGGGCTGAAAATGGCATGGATGTGTTTTGCCCGGCTCCTGAATTCTGCACAGATAACGCTGCCATGATAGCCATTGCAGGCTATCACAGGCTTTGCAGCGGGGAACGCACCGGATGGGATGAAGATGTCTATTCAAGGATGCCGATTTTCAGGAAAGGAAGAATCAAGCCTCTCCCCACGCAGTGATGCCAAAGAGAAAGAATAAGTGAATGAAACTTAAAGAACTTCTGAAACAGGAAGAGGAAAATGGCCGTGGTCCCAGTGGAGGACTGCTTGAACGAGCACATTATTACTGGCTGCTCCTGAAGCGCCTCCACGGCGATCCGCAACTACTTGCCCGTGGCGTTGCCCTTGGAATTTTCATAGGCATTACCCCTACAATCCCGCTTCATACCATAAGCATAGTCTGCCTTTCCCCTATCCTCAGGGCAAGCCCCATTTCGGCATTTGTTGCAAGTCTTGTGATAAGTAATCCTG
>JALWJV010000025.1:7382-7949 GCA_026996955.1 Deltaproteobacteria bacterium | reverse complement strand
ATGAAACTGATTACCTGCTCTGGAAAAGGCAACATAACACCGCTTAACAGAGTGACAAAACTTTTTTTTATCATTTTATGTACCGGATTGCTTTTTTTCTCCGCAAAAGCATTTGCAAGCACCTATTATGTTTCCCCCACAGCCGAGGTGCCACTTCGCATTGCACCTGATTCAAAACGAAAAATTCTTGCCATCCTCTCTGACGGAGCAAAGGTTGAGCTCATCAGAAAGGAAGGCGACTGGGCAAATGTCAGGACATCAAGTGGCAAGGAGGGGTGGATACTGAAACGTTATCTTTCACCGGATCCTCCGCTAAAAGACCAGTTGGAAGCCCTGAAAGCGGAAAATGCCCGCATTAAAGACCAGTTAAAACAACTGACTGCCAATGCCTCAGATACAACCCGGGAGCTTGACCGGTGTATTACAGAACGGGATGAAATTTCAGGCAAGTATGAAAACCTGAGACATGATGCGGCAAATGCCATCAACACGAAAAAGCTACTTGAGAGGACAACAAGGGAGCTTAATGAAACAAAACAGAAAAACGCACTCCTTAAAAGCCAGCTT
>JALWJV010000025.1:1235-7372 GCA_026996955.1 Deltaproteobacteria bacterium | reverse complement strand
ATATTGGGAGTACTGTTCAGAAAGCGTGAACGCAGGCGCTCAAGTCTTCTTTAACAGACAGTTCACTGAATCAAAAAATGACCCGCAACAAAAACAAATCACCTGAACCTAAACGCAGGTGTCCTGAATGCGGTGCTCCAGTAAGCTGGAAGGGCAATATCTACAGGCCGTTTTGCAGCAGCCGCTGTAAACAGGTTGATCTTGGCAAATGGCTTGGAGAAGAGTACTCCCTTCCGGTGTATGAGAGCCCGGATTTTCCAGCAGAAGACACCAGCAGCAAGATTATTCACTGAGAAACATAAAAAACCATGAGCAATAATAAGTATTTTGACATAATCATCCTTGGGGTGGGGCCTGCCGGGATTCAGGCAGGCATCCATGCATCCCGCAAAAAGGTAAGCGTTGCTGCCCTTGGCAAGCCTGAGGCAAGCAGCCTGTACAGGGGCCATATTGAAAACTACTGCTGTGTTTCAGGTGTAAAGACCGGAGAAGAACTCCTTAATGAGGGACTGGCACAGCTCGAAAATTTTGGGGTTGAGGTAATACGGGAGGACTGTATTGCCACAGCCATGAGTGACAACGGCTTTCAGGTCACCATTGAAAGCGGAGCCGTGCTTGATACCAGGGCTATTATCATTGCAACAGGGGTTTCCCGTAAAGGTCTTGGTTTGAAAGGTGAAAAGGAACTTGTGGGAAGGGGTGTAAGCTACTGCGTTGACTGCGATGCCAACTTCTACAGGGATGCAGATGTTGTTGTCACCGGGGACGGCAGTGCTGCTGCACACGGAACACATACGCTTTCAAAAATTGCCGGAAAAGTCACGCTGATTACAGACAAACTGGATGTAAGCGATGCCCTCAGGCAGGAGCTTTCAGCAGATAATGTAACCATCCTTGAAGGCAAAAAGATCAAGAAGATAAACGGCACTGATGCCCTTGAATCAGTTACCCTTGATGACGGCACGGTAATAAACTGCAACGGTCTCTTTATTGAAAAGGGAGCCAAAGGCGCAATGGAGCTAGCGGCATTCCTTGGTGTACAGCTTGACCCTGAAAAATTCACCTACATTGTGGTTGACAGGGAACAGGCCACCAACGTGCCAGGCATATATGCAGCAGGTGACATCTGCGGACCTCCGTTTCAGATGGCAAAGGCAGTGGGAGAAGGCTGCGTTGCAGGAATGTCAGCAGGGACCTATGTAAAAAAATTACTACGGCAGGAGAAAAAACAAGATGATTCTTAAAGCCTTTGTTGTTGGCTCCCTTGGCGTTAACGCCTTTATAATGGGGTGTGAAGAGAAAAAGGAGGCCATTGTAATTGATCCGGCAGGAAGCGAGGAGATGCTTGCAAGGGAAATTCAAAACCTCGGGCTTACCCTAAAATATATTGTAAATACGCATGGCCACCCGGATCATACAAGCGGTAACAGGCTCATGAAAAAACTTACCGGTGCCCCGGTTCTAATGCACAGGGCAGATGATGAATTTTTCAGGCGTCCTGATGCCGTTGCCACCTTCAGGGCCTGGGGCTTTGAGGCTGCTCCTCCTGCTGACGGTTTTCTGGAAGATGGCAAAAGTGTTGAATTCGGCAACCTGAAACTGGATATAATCCACACCCCTGGCATTGGAAGGACTGACCTTCCAGGCGGCTCAATGGAGATTTTGAGGCTTAGCCTCAGAGAAAAGATATTGCCGCTTCCTGATGCCCTGACAGTTCTGCCAGGGCATGATTACGGCCCAAGGCCCACTGATACACTTGGAAATCAGAAAAAGACCAATCCTTATCTCAGGGATCTTTAGTCCATGTTTATACCAGGCCATATCAGGCATTAAAAGACCAGCCCAGACACTCCGTATTTAATTACAAATCAATGCCCAAAGGGGCATCTCTGGCCTGGCAAAGGCCAGAGATGCCCTGAGATTCTTTCTCATGCCCTCCCCTTCCAGGTTTATCCCCACATGCTTCAAAGGCCTCCCTGTCTGTGACCACTGGGACGAGCTTAAGTCTGCAATTAAGAACAATCGGGTAATCATAATTACAGGTGAGACAGGTTCAGGCAAAACCACTCAGATACCAAAAATCTGCCTTGCTGCCGGATACGGAAACAGGAAACAGATAGCCTGCACCCAGCCCAGGCGAATTGCAGCTATTTCTGTGGCAGAACGTGTGGCATCAGAGCTTGGGGCATGGGGAAGACGGCATGTGGGATACAAGATCCGCTTTAACGCCACGGCGGGCAAAGACACCAAAATAAAATTCATCACAGACGGAATGCTACTTGCCGAGATGCAGCGTTACAGGTTTCTGAATGCCTATGAGATAATCATTGTGGATGAGGCCCACGAACGATCTCTTAACATTGATTTTATATTAGGGGCATTGAGGAGGCTGGTAAAAAAACGGCATGATCTCAAGGTTATCATAACCTCAGCCACCATGGATACGGAAAAGTTCAGGGAGGCATTTCCAGAAGCTGCCACCTGCCATATCGGGGGCAGGGGATTTCCAGTTGAAATTGTTTATGAAGAACCTGAGACAGATGAAAAGGGCAAGGAGCCCTGCATCATTGAAAGTGCAGTAGATGCGGTAAGAAACGTCCTGAAATCAGACCCCCAGGGCGGGGATATCCTGGTATTTCTCCCAACAGAAAGTGACATCCTTGAAACCGTGAGAATCCTCAGGTCAGATGTGCAGGGTATGCAGGGGGGAAAAGGCCGAATACCCGACATTCTGCCCATTTACGGCAGGCTTTCTGCAGGGGAGCAGAAACGCATTTTCCAGAATACAGGCAGGCGCAAGGTGGTTGTTGCAACCAATATTGCGGAAACGTCAATAACAGTGCCTGGGATTACCTATGTTATAGATTCAGGACTTGCCCGAATATCCCGTTACAGCATCTCTTCACGCACCCGTGCCCTGCCTGTGCTACCAATCTCCAAATCAAGCGCCATGCAGCGGGCAGGACGGGCAGGCAGGGTAAAGCCAGGGATATGTATAAGGCTGTACAGCAAGGAGGATTTTGAAAACCGACAGGAACATACTCTGCCTGAAATCCTCAGGTCAAACCTTGCAGAGGTAATCCTGCGCCTTGCGGCAATGGGGCTTGGAAGCGCAGAAGACTTCCCCTTTGTTGATCCACCCTCTCGCCAGGCCATAAGGGAGGGCATGACCACCCTGAGGGAAATTGGCGCCCTTGATTTACGGGGAAGGATTACCGAAACCGGAAGGATCATGGCAAGGCTTCCCATTGACCCCAGGATTGCCAGGGTGATAATCCAGGCAAAAGAGGAAAACTGCCTGCACCCTGCCCTTGTGGTTGCGGCAGCGCTCAGCATCCAGG
The DNA here is from genome assembly GCA_026996955.1 of Deltaproteobacteria bacterium. Classification (GTDB taxonomy): domain Bacteria; phylum Desulfobacterota; class Dissulfuribacteria; order Dissulfuribacterales; family QOAL01; genus S144-17. Next base: position 4,031 of record JALWJV010000025.1, on the reverse strand, counting down.
ACCCAAGAGAGCGGCCCTGGGAAAAGGCACAGGAGGCAGACCGTGCCCATGCCCGTTTTATGGACCCGGAGTCTGATTTCTGCACTTTTCTGAATATCTGGCAGGAGTTTCACTGTCTTCATGCCCAGGGAAAGAGCCGCAATCAAATGCGCAAATTCTGCAGGCAAAATTTCCTCTCATGGAACCGCATGCAGGAGTGGAACGACATATACAACCAGTTTCTGAACATACTTCTTGAAGCAGGCATTATAAGCCAGCGAACCAGAAAGAATCTTGACAAAAAAGTCCTTATGCCGTGCAGCAGTGCCCCGCAGTTTCGTAACAAAAAGCTCAGGGAGAAACTGCACAGATCAATACTTGCGGGATTCCTGAGCCATGCCGCCTGCAGGAATGAATCAGGTTCCTATCTTGCGGCAAGGGGCCGTGAGGTACATATTTTCCCAGGCTCTGCGCTGTTCAGGCAAAAACCACGGTGGTTTGTAGCTGTTGAATTTGTCCGCACTTCAAGGCTATTTGCACGCACTGCTGCCATCATAAATCCGGAATGGCTTGAAGATGCAGGAGGGGCATTTTGCAGACACCACATAGGGGAGCCGGTCTGGTCAAAGCAGCGCGGCGAGGTGGTGGCAACTGAACGGGTGACCCTGTGGGGGCTTACCGTGGTTGAGGCACGCACTGTCCTGTACAAAAACATAGACCTCGACAGAGCAAAAGAGGTGTTCCTGGCACAGGGACTTGCAGCCGGAGAATTAAGAAAAAAGTACGGTTTTATCGAATATAATACCACACTATTAAACAAGTATCTTGACATGGAGTGCCGCACAAGGCAACACGGACTCCTTGCAGACCAGGAGGTGCTGGTTCAATTCTATGGCTCTGCCATAACGCGCCTTGAAAAGGACACTGGAAAGATAATATGCGGCGAGGCTGATCTTGCCCATGCAATACGGCTTGCCGGAAGCGATGCAATGCTGCGCCTCACAGAGGAGTTTTTGAAACAGCACTGCAGGGTTCCTGAGGAACTCTCGCTCTTTCCCGGACATCTTGAAATAGACGGTCACAGCCTAAGCCTTCGTTACAGGTTTCAGCCTGGTGACCCGGCAGATGGAGTAACTGCTGAGATCCCCTTGCAGATTCTTGAAGACCTGAATCCTGCCCCATTTGAATGGCTGGTACCAGGCCTTCTCAGGGAAAAGATCGAGGCAATGCTGAAGGCGCTTCCCAAAAAGGCAAGGAAAAACCTGGTTCCTGTGCCTGCCACAGTTGAAAAAATAATGCCGTGGCTTGAACCTTACTCAAAGGGTCTTAAGCAGGCCCTTGAAAGTGTGCTGTTTGAAAAGACCGGGGTACGCATAACAAGGGATATGTGGCCGGACAACCAGCAGCTTCCAAGCCATCTTCGCATGCACTTTGAGGTTACTGGAAAGAGAAAAAAGGTCATTGCCCGGGGAGATGACCTGGTAAAACTGCAAGAAAAGCTCTATGGCACAGAGGAACAGCCTGAAGCCGCTGTCCCAAGGGGGCCTGCTGTGGAAAGGGCAAGAAAAAAATGGGAAAAACGCGGCATCACCCTGGAAAACTACCCTGAGCTTCCGGAAGTGGTTAAGGCCAAGGGAATCAGGCTCTACCCGGCCGTGGTTGCATCAGATAACGCCAAAACCATTGATATTCTCCTTGCTGCAAGCAGGAGAGAGGCTGCAAGGCTTACTGCAGGCGGGGTAAGGCATCTTGTATATGCTTCGCTTGAGCCGCAGTTTCGCTACATTAAAAAAGAGTGCATGAAACTTTCAGTTCCAGGCATTGAAAAGGCATTCAGCTTCTTTGGAAGCAGGAAACATCTTGCCTCAAATACCTGGGCAATGATCTGCCAGGAGCTTTCAGGAAGCTGGGAGCGTCCCCCTTCTCCTGCAGAAATAAAAGAGCACATACACAGACTGCGGCCTGTAATGGCATCCAGGGCACAGGAGATTATGGACAAGGTCTCCTCGGTGGCTGTAACCGCATCGGCTGCCATGCATGAAATTGCAGGATTAAGAACAAGCCGTTTTGCAGGTCCTGTAAGCAAGGGGGTTGCAGACATGCTTGAATCTGAACTGCGGCAGCTTTTGCCTGAGACCTTTCCAAAGGGATTCAGGGAAAGAGAACTTGAACAGTATCCCAGGTACATCAGGGCTATAAAGATCATTGCCCAGCGAACTGTTGCAGATCCGTCCAGGCAAAAGGCAAAAATTGACTCTCTTGAGGAGATAAGAAAGATAATAGCTGCTGCAGAAACATACGTTAATGCCGGGGGTGATGAATATGCAGAGGAGGCATTAAAGCTCTGTTCCATGTGCAGGGAGCTGACAGTTTCTGTTTATGCACCGGAACTTGGCGCAATGAAGGGGATATCCCGCAAAAAAATAATAAAACAGTGGAATGAACTGCAGCCGTTGCTTGCAGCAGGCGGTTAGACCCCGCACAGACAATCGGGGACACAGCGCCGTATAAACGACAAACAACTTGCCTATGAACCAACTTGAAAGCCTCAAAAAACACCTTGAGATACGCTGCCTGGATGAAGTGGCATCACTGCTGCTTCCTGCTGCCAGAAGGGCATTTGATTCAATAAAACATGGAGATTATGCCAGGTGGCGTGATATTGTCTCAAAACTTCCGGATCTCCCTGCAGGCACAGTTGATTTCAACGCCCCTGCAGTGACTGTCACAGATCCTGAATCTGCAAAAAACCCTGAAAACAGGAAGAATCTTAAAAAACTCCTGAAAGGATTGATGCCCTGGCGCAAGGGACCATAT
>JALWJV010000025.1:0-1225 GCA_026996955.1 Deltaproteobacteria bacterium | reverse complement strand
CCATATAACATCCACGGCGTTTACATAGACACTGAGTGGAGATCAGACCTGAAATGGGACAGGCTTAAGGATGAAATATCGGACCTGTCAGGAAAAATCGTGCTTGATGTGGGATGTGGCAATGGCTACCACTGCTGGAGGATGTACGGGGCAGGAGCCTCAACAGTTATTGGCATTGATCCCTCGCCCCTCTTCCTGTGCCAGTTCATGGCAATAAGCCACTTTACAGGGAGCCACCACCCTGTATTCCTTTTGCCCATGAAGATTGAAGATCTGCCAGACTTTTCAAACACCTTTGACACGGTGTTTTCAATGGGGCTTCTCTACCACAGGCGGGATCCAATCGGCCACCTGACACGGCTTAAAAAACTCATTCGCCCTGGTGGAGAGCTGGTTCTTGAAACCATCATTCTAAACAGCAGCACCTCCAATGTCCTGGTTCCATCCGGACGCTACGCCAAGATGAACAACGTATGGTTTATACCCTCTCCTTCCCTGCTGGAGACATGGCTCAAGCGCACAGGTTTTGTTAATATAAGGCTTATAGATATTACCCCTACCACCAGAACCGAACAGAGGCGTACGGAATGGATGGAGTATGAATCCCTGAACGATTTCCTTGACCCGTCAAACCCGAGGCTTACAGTGGAAGGTTATCCCGCCCCTGAGCGTGCCGTGTTTCTGGCTGAAAAACCTTCATGATTGCGTGCATCGTGTGAATTAGTGATTATCTTAATCTGGCAAACTTGCAACTCTATTGAGCACAAATGCATCACTTGCCTGAAAATAAGGAGGATAATTATGAGTCGTGAAACAGTACTCTTCAAAAACGAAGAAAAGAAAACCAGGAACGAAGTTGTGGAAATCCTCAAAACCATCGTGGATAAAATTGAACAGGGCAAGATAGCTCTCAGCAACAACACCGGAAGTGTTGAGCTTGATCTGCCCCAGAACCTTACCCTTGAGATAAAGGTTGAGGAAGAGACAAAGCGCAAGACAAAACGGTCACTGGAAATCGAGCTTGAGTGGATTGTCGGCGGAGATGACCAGGGAGAAATGGTGATCGGTTAAGGCCCTTATTGGCTTCCTGTAAAAAAATGGTGCCGGAGGCGAGAATCGAACTCGCACGGCTGCAAGAGCCACTGGATTTTGAGTCCAGCGCGTCTACCAGTTCCACCACTCCGGCACTACTAAAAACATCGGCTGGGCATTCCAGACTGAAATC
>JALWJV010000024.1 GCA_026996955.1 Deltaproteobacteria bacterium | reverse complement strand
CAAAGGAACCCGTACTGAAAAAAACATTCTCGCTGCATTTGCAGGGGAATCCCAGGCCCGTAACCGTTACACGTACTTTGCATCAAAGGCAAAGAAAGAGGGATACGTTCAGATCTCAGCCATCTTTCAGGAGACAGCAGACCAGGAGAAGGAACATGCCAAGCGTCTCTTCAAACTTCTTGAAGGTGGTGAGGTAGAGGTGACAGGTTCGTTTCCTGCAGGCACCATCGGCACTACAGAAGAGAATCTTCTGGCATCGGCAGGAGGAGAGCATTACGAACACACCGAGATGTACCCTTCATTTGCCAAAATCGCCAGAGAAGAAGGATTTGAAGAGATAGCCGTGATCTTTGAGGCAATAGCGGTTGCGGAAAAACAGCATGAGGCACGCTATCGTGCACTGGCAGAGAATATCCGGGCAGAACGGGTGTTCAAGCGGGATGAGCCGGTAAAATGGCGCTGCCGCAACTGCGGCTACATCCATGAAGGCACCGAGGCACCTGAACGCTGTCCTGCCTGTGACCATCCAAAGGCGCACTTCGAACTGCTTGGTGAAAACTGGTAGCAAACACCTGTTTAACATTTAAAACCAAAAACAGTTGTATCTATTCAGCGTGGTAAATGGTCTTGTTTTGGAGTGACTTTGAACAATTTCGTAGTTTTTCTTGGCGAAGCGCAGCCACAAAATCGCCTCTCGCTGAGCGAGGCACGAGCGAGTTTCGCGATTTTGGCGGAGCAAGCCTTAGAAAACAAGAAATTGTTCTCCGGAACGGAAAAACAAGACCATTTACCAACCTTCATTAAATAAATAAGCTGAACAGTTACAAACAGTTTAAAGATCTCATAAGACTCAAAGCAAAGAAAGAAGGAGGTAATCAAAATGTGTAACCTTGTAACCAAACCGGCCCCAGACTTCACTGCCCAGGCGGTCATGCCTGATAACTCAATGCAGGACTTAAGCCTTTCATCATACAAGGGCAAGTATGTCTGCCTGTTCTTCTACCCACTGGACTTCACCTTTGTGTGTCCATCAGAGATTCTGGCATTCAACAAGGCACTTGATTCCTTCAAGGCAAAAAACTGTGAGGTCATAGGAGTATCAGTTGACTCACAGTTCACTCACTTTGCCTGGAAACAGACACCTGTTGAAAAGGGTGGCATTGGCAACATCCAGTTCCCGCTGGTTGCAGACCTGAACAAAAAGATATCCCTATCATACGGTGTTCTACTGGAAGACATGGGCGTATCCCTCAGAGGTCTTTTCATCATTGACAAGGAGGGCATTATCCGTCATGCGCTCATCAACGACCTACCTCTTGGACGCAGCGTTGACGAGGCACTGAGGATTCTTGAGGCACTCCAGTTCCACGAAGAGCATGGGGAGGTATGCCCGGCAAACTGGAAGCCAGGCGAAGAGGCGATGAAGCCCACCGCTGAGGGTGTGGCAGAATACCTTTCAAAACACGCGTCATAGACCATTGATTATTAAACTGGCTGGTGGCTTGTTCCTGGGGGATGCAGGTCGCCAGCCTCTAACTGAAGTTTTGATTTAAAGGAGACAATCATGAAGGGAAAGTTAAGGAGCATTCTTATCGTTATTGCCATATCAGTCTTTGCAGCAACTGCTGCATCAGCAGCAGAGATGGGTAAATTCAAATATGAGGATTTCAAAAAACCGTCCAACTGCGGAATGTGCCACAAGGAGATATACCAGGAGTGGCAGCAGAGCATGATGT
>JALWJV010000023.1 GCA_026996955.1 Deltaproteobacteria bacterium | reverse complement strand
CTACGAAATTCTTCAGAGTCACTCCAAAACAAGACCATTTACCACGCTGAATAGATACTTTGTATCTTTATTAAGGCCTGCATTTGCCGGCCTTTTTTGGTTGTAGCCATAAAAAATTATTTTCCCCTCTTGACCTGTTGTCAATCATGCTTATTTTCCAGGCATAAGGAGGCGTCAGTTCTTGGCGTCTGTTAATCCCGGGTCTAGTTAGTAATTGATAATTTTGAAGATAACGCCCTGTACACATGGGTAAAATGGCAGCTTTAACATGTAATGCTGTTGTCGTTGTTTTGTTGTCTAATGTATTCAGAGAGAAATAGAAAAATTTTAAAAGTTTGAATGAAAAATTTTAAAAAATATTAAGGAGGTGTTTGAATATGCTTAGTCCATGGTTAGCTGTATCAGATCCTGCTTTCAGTCAGCTTGAAGAACTGGGAAGAGAGATGCAGAAACTGCTGGGCTTTTATGCCCCTACCGGCAATATCAGAGGTGTGATCAGCGGTACTTTTCCACCTGTGAATGTTGCTGAAACCCCGGAAAAGGTTATTGCATACATCTATGCTCCCGGAATTGATGTATCAAAACTTGATCTTTCAATAGAGAAAAACCTTCTGACCATAGCTGCAGAGCGCAATACAGCTGCTGATATAGGTGAGAATGTAAAGCCGGAAGGCTATTACCGCCGTGAACGCTTTACAGGAGGTTTCAAGAGGGTGATTTCCCTGCCTGAATCTGTAGATCCTTCCAGGACCGAGGCCTCTTATGAAGCCGGAATACTGACTGTATCTATCCAGAAGAAGGAAGAGCAGAGGAGCAGAAAGATCGAGGTCAATGTAAGCTGAAAATATTATTAAGGAGGTGATGATCATGGCTGATACAAAAGAACTCCGCACACAGGATGGCAGGGGTACTCCTGCAGCTGCACAGAGCGAAAAAAAACCGGCGCTTATTCCGCCCGTTGACATATATGAAGATGAAAACGGGATTATTCTCCTGGCAGATATGCCAGGTGTATCCAAGGATGCACTTGACATTCAGGTAGATAAGGATGTGTTGACCATCAAGGGTGATATATCCCAGGCAATTCCCGAGGATGCCAAGCCGCTTTACGTTGAGTTCAGCGGTCCCGGCAGCTATGAAAGGGCCTTTACAATCGGCCCGGATGTGGATGTCAACAGGATAGAGGCAAGTATGAATGCCGGAGTTGTAAAGCTTGTACTGCCAAAGGCAGAGCATTCAAAGCCGCACAAGATCGAAGTAAAGGTGGCCTGATGCAGTAACTGCAGGCATCACGACTAATCCCTGGATCAAAAATTCAGCAACAAAAGCCCGCGTAAAGCGGGCTTTTTTGTTTTATGCCTGGCTTGGCCGTTTGGTTTTAGCGCTATTGACGCCTTAAACATGCCCGTTTATAGTTTGGCTTCACTGGAATATGTTTTTTCGTTCTATGTTCTATTAAGATGATTAATATAAATTAAAAAGATTCGGTTCCCGCAGGCACAATTATCGAGCATAACAGCACACTGGCTCTCCCCAATATCCTGTTTCTTTCCTGTTGATTTGTCTGGAATTATTCATGTGGTTTACATATCATGTCAAAAGGGACGGGAGTGCGTGCAGGCAAGTAACTTATTTTATTAAAACGAGGCTTGGAATATGAAGGCATTAATTGCCCTTGAAGATGGACGTGTCTTTCAGGGCAGGTCATTTACAGGTCCTGGAGAGACATCAGGAGAGATAGTCT
>JALWJV010000022.1:5410-7999 GCA_026996955.1 Deltaproteobacteria bacterium | reverse complement strand
TCTCAAGGCAGGAAGCTGATATATGGCTTTTCACCGCCCGCTTCGCTAAAGGACGCCAAGAACGCAAAGAACAACGCCAAGGAAGTGTTTTCCCTGTGGGTCAACCCCGACAGGGAAAAACAAAACCCTTTGCTTCTATAGCGTTCTTGGCGGTTCAGCTTTTGTCTTTTTAGACCTTCAGCTTTGAGCCTTGAGCTTTAAGCTTTGAGCTATTTAATATGGCTGCATCACCCATACACCGCATGGGCAGGTATCAGCACAGAATCCACATGCAATGCACTTGTCGTTATCTGACTGATAGGCATATCCGCCTTCATCATCCATCTTGACCCTTGTAATTGCCCCTGTGGGACATATTGTCTCACACATGTGACAGTCACGGCACATGCCACAGCTCATGCAGCGCTTGGCCTGGTCTTCATCATTGTCGCAGGTACAAGTTTCCGGTATGTAGAGCTCAGGTGTGAGGCGTTTGGTGTCAATGACCTCCTTTTCAAAGGGCTTGAATGGCTCACCCTTGATGGCGCACATGATTGCATGGGCTGCGGTCTTGCCTCGCCCAAGTGCATTTGTTGCAAGGCCCGGTTTCTCAACATCACCTATGGCAAGCACCTTGGGATCTGTTGTCCAGCCCGCCTTGTCGGTCTTGATCCACTGGCCACCACCTACATTGACCACCTCAACTGTATCTGGCAGGAAGTTCAGGGCAGGCACATCACCAATTGATATGATAACTGTCTGGGCAGGATAGAGTTTGTCAGCCGCATCAATCAAACCCTCTTCCGTTACCTCCTTGGTCTGAACCGGCCATACAAACTTGGCGCCCAGTGCCTCTGCAGCAAGCTTTTCCTTTCCAAAGGCAAGTGGCTTCTGGATGTCAACCAGTGTGACTTCCTGTGCCCCGAGCCGGTACGCTTCGCAGGCGACATCACAGCCCACATTACCGGCCCCGATTATTACAACCTGCTTTCCAATCTTGGGAGGCTTGTCACTCTTGGCAGCCTTCAGGAAATCAAGGGCAGGAATGACCCGTTCATGTCCCGGGAAGGGAATCTTCCTTGGTTCATGCGTACCAACTGCAACAATCACGTAGTCATATTCGTTTTCAAGCTCAAGGAACTTGTTCTTGGTAATTGTTTCATTGAAGTGGACATGAATGTTCCTGGTCTTCATGAAACGGTCAATTTCAGCCTGCCAAACAGCAAGGGGCAGCCTGTCCCATGGAATAACCTGGGCAAGCTTTCCGCCGAGCTTATCATCCTTTTCAAAGATGTGGGCTTCAACGCCCTCTTTGGCAAGCTGCCACGCCGCATTCATGCCTGCAGGGCCACCGCCGATAATGGCAACCTTCTTGCCTATTGGCTCAGGCACATCAGGCGGCGGAAGATCCTTGCTGTGTCTACCCAGGAGAGCCACATCAATACTTTCGTCAACCACCTGGCGTGAGCAGTGCTGCATACAGAGGTTGGGACAGATGTGACCGCATACTGAGGCTGGCAGAGGCGTGTACTCAAGTATCATTTCATACGCCTCGCGGGTTTTGCCATCCCTTAACAGCCGGAGCCTCTCAACAGTGGGAATATGAACAGGACAGTAGTACTCACAGGGTGCGGCAGATTTTCTGTTTGCCCAGAAGGGACGGCGTCTGCGCATCTCTCCTGTCTCAATGAGACCAATGGGAGACCTGTCAAGGCCAGGGGCGAGGTCCCTCAGTGGGTCACCGCCAAACTCCTTGTCCCAGACCGTCCTGCGGAACTCATGCATGGGCATGTCACCGCTGAATAACAGGGCTATTTCCTGGGGAGGAATGGAGACGAGCATCTTCCACTCTCTCCTGTCAGACAGCTCTTCAAGAAGGTCTGTCCTGTTTATCTTTTCTAGATATGCAGGAAGCCGTTCAATCAGCCACTGCCACTGTTCATCATCAGGCAGCACTGCCTTGACGTTTGTCCTTGAGTATGAATGGTCGGTTTTTCCGCGATAGTATATCCAGCCCCCAACCATGCCAACGCATGGGCGGTAACCCAGAACATTGTTAGGTGTCTTTGGGTCCACTCCGCAAATTACTGCAATGCCTCCGCAGTTGAATTCGGCAAAGGTGTCACCGGTAGAACCCAGTACCCACAGTTCAGGGCGTTCATAATCCGGATTCCACTTGGTCATTGTAAGGCCGCGGGCGCCAATGGAGCCGCCTATCATCACCTTGCCCTGGGCCATTGCATTGCAGCAGCCGTTGGTGGCATCTCCAAGTACGGTTATTTCAGCCCCAATGTTAAGATAGCCAACGTCATCAGATGCTGAACCGTGGCAGATTATGGTGGTACCTGGGGTTCCCATGGCTCCAAGCCGCTGTCCGCATGGGCCTTTTACATGGAGCTCCCACTTTCTGCCCTCTCCCTTCAGCCTGCCACCCACATTGTGCTGGCCGAATGTCTCAAGTATAAGTTTGTCGGATTTCTCAGCCGCCTGCTGTACAAGTTCTTCAAATTCCTTTGAACTTATGCGCCGGCCCTGGCTGTCAATTCCTTTTACTATTACTTCACTCACTTTATTTTCTCCGGTGCTTTAACAGAGGTACTTGATCTGCAG
>JALWJV010000022.1:0-5400 GCA_026996955.1 Deltaproteobacteria bacterium | reverse complement strand
ACGCCAAGTACAACTAACACGTTCATTGGCAGGCTTTGGGAACGGCCAAGAGGTGCCATGATCTTCTTCATCTCGGTCTTTATTGCCTTAAAGGTTTCAACTACCCTTTCTGCAACCTTGTCAGGGTCAAGCCTTCTGTACAGCTTTGGATTCTGGCTTGTTATACCCTTGGGACAGATACCGATGTTGCATACGTTACAGCGGTTGTTTTCACTTCCTAGACAACCTGCTGCAGCCTGCATGATATATTTACCCATATGGACACCGCTTGCGCCAAGCATTATAAGCGCCATGCCGTTCTGGGTTACATTGCCGTTCTTGCCCACGCCACCTGCGGCAAAGAGCGGAATTTCGTTCTGGCGTCCCTGGGCACAGAGGTCCAGGTAACACTCACGCAGGTTGGATGCTATTGGATGGCCCATTGCATCCATGCTCACGTTGTATGCTGCCCCTGTACCCCCATCAACACCATCAATGAGAAGGCCTGCAGCATAGGGGTTGCGTACAAGGTTGTTCAGAACCGCCTTTGCCGATGTGGACCCGGAGATTTTTGGATATACCGGAACTTTGAAATTCCATGCCATTGAGAGGGTCTGTATCATCTTCATGACAGACTCCTCGATGGAGTAAAGGGTCTGATGAACAGGCGGGGACGGGAGATCAACCCCTTCAGGAACTCCCCTTAACCTGGCGATGAGCTTGCTTACCTTGAACCACATGAGAAGACCGCCGTCTCCAGGCTTTGCACCCTGGCCATATTTGATCTCAATGGCTGCTGGATCACATTTCATCTCAGGAATTGCCCTGATTATCTCATCCCAGCCGAAATACCCCGAGGCGATCTGCAGGATTATATATTTCAAAAATTTGCTCTTGAGCACCCATGGCGGGCATCCGCCCTCACCAGTTGCCATAACCACAGGTATGCCAAGCACCTCGTTACAGTATGCCACGCCCTGGAGAAGACCAAGCCACATGTTGGGTGAAAGCGCACCAAATGACATGGAACCGATTATAAATGGAAAGATTTCACGAACTGGTGGAATCCATTCTCCAGACAGCTTCCTCTTGAGGAATTCTTCAGGCGGCAGCACACGGCCAAGCAAGGTATTAAGCTCAAACTCGTGTCTTCCTGCATCAAGGGCAGGGTCTGTGAGCATTGAGATGCGGTCAAAGAGGATTCTGTCAAGGAGATTGGGGCCTGGCACATTGCGCCTGCCACCTCTTTTAACAGCATTGCCACCCTTGGTGCTCTGATAGCGCATCCTGTCAATTATTGGGTTGAAAACGGGCTTAATTGCCTGGTTAGGGCAGACTGACGCGCACATGCCGCAACCTATACAGCGATGCTCAACATTTGTCCTTTGGCGGATTCCGACAAATATCTTAAACGTACTGCTCCTCTCCGATGCGTTTAGCACCATCTTGGGCATACGTTTCCTCATATACTTTAGTTTTATTGCCCCCATAGGACAGACTGAAGTGCACTGGCCGCAGAGCGTGCACCTGGATTCGTTGTGTTCAACGATCCAGGGCATGTCATTTATGCTCAGGCTGCCTGGGGTAGAGGAAATGGATCGAATTGAGACCATATTTTAAACTCCTGTCGTTCTGGTGGAACAACTACTGTATGTTCACGCATGGGTTGAAAATCAAAGGAACGGTCGCGGTCCGGAATCATGGCATCAACGCCGCACATCTCTGATGCCATTGCCCACTCACCGGGCTTGCCTCCAATGGTGGCAGGCCTGAGTTTCTTTGCATCCATTGTGAGTATGCATGTCTCGTCAGGAAGGCTTCCCATTATGCAGTTAGGACCGTCTATTATAAGCCTGCGGCACACATTCCTCAGGCCCAAAAGGAAATCACCCTGGGGATGTTCCTTCAGCTCTTCGGTTTTGAGAGGCGTAATAACATGTTTGTATGCCTCAAGGGGGAGTTTCAGCTGCCTGGTTACATAGTGCAGAATATGGGTGAATACCTCGCTGTCAGACTGATAACCAATGTAAGCAGGGTAATGTCTGCCTGTAAGCCAGTCTTTGATCGGGATAAAGGCGGTGTTTTCACCGTTGGTCATTGTGGAAATGCCCTGTATGAAAAACGGATGGCAGGCATAAAGATTGATGCCGTAATTGGTATTCTGCCGGCCCTGGGCCATGCATATCCGTGCCCTGATGCGTCCGGAGTCAAGGCCAAGGGCATCACCAACCTGCAGTGGCCAGCCGACTTCCTTGATCATTATGACATCAGGCCAGAAGGAATAGACTGTGAGGTCTCCTCCGTTTTCTTCACCATTCTTTCTGATGGCAAGCCGCGTCATGGTGAACTGATCTTCAACTTCTTCCTTTGACATGGAGTCCCATGCCTCAGGTTTTTTGTAAACCTGTACAAAATACTTGAACCTGTCTTTGGCTTCTATCTTGGAGGTGTCAAGGTCAAATTCATGATCATATTTGAGCACAAACCCCTTGGACTGCATGAATTTGTTAAGTCTGTGCATTGCATCGCGGGTATGTGCAATACCAGAAAGAATCGGATGAGAAGACTTGTAGTTAAAGTCAGTAAACTCCACACCCCGTAATAGAAGTCCCAAGCCGCTTCCGTCATAACCTTCCTGCATGGCCTCCATTGCCTGGAGAACTTCATAAGGTGAAAACGGCTCGTTTGCGGTTTTCATCGCTAACCGGCACATAAATTAACTCCTTGAAAAAGAGATGTTTTCAACTTCCCCCATAAATTTAAGAGATGCTGAACTTATTTTCCCTCATAAAAGAGGGATTTTGAGCGTTGAGAAAAAGAGGCAGGATGAGCGTGATGTACAAATTTTGCTGAATCAGGATATTTCAGATAACGGTTCAGACAACTACCAAAGACAGCAACAGACTCTACAAACATTGCAATCAGTTATCACTCACGAAAAAACGGTCTCCTTCCTCTCCATAAAAAGTCGTAAGAAGGGTGATTACAACGAAAAAGTGGAAATGTCAATGTCACTTGAACAAATCATAAAATACAAAACCTTGGATAACCGGCAAAACAGTTACAACTTTGGTGTGCCGTGCATGTTTGATTTTACATTTTTCTCAAGTGTGGTAAAATTCCAGAATTGGACTGTCTGACTGACCCCTGGATTGAATTCAGGAGATATTTAATATCAGGCATATAAAAAATGTTATGGCTGAAAACAGTCAAGGAACCAGAAAAAAATCTGCCTCCTCTGGGGCCGCTTCCGGGGATGATACCCATGTAATGCTCTCTCCGGAGTATAATAATCGTATATCCAGAAGGCAGACCCATATAGAAAGGCTCAGGAGTTTCCTGCAACTTTTCAGGCGTGACGACCGGGTTCTTGTGGTGATCGTTGCTGACCCGGACTCCATGGCAAGTGCATTTGCTGTGAAACGGCTCCTGGCAAGGCGGGTAACCGAAATTGCCATTGCCCATCCCAATCAGATCAAACGGGTGAACAATCTTGCCATGAGGGACCTTCTTAAGATCCCCCTTCGTCCCCTCAGGGGTGCAAAGCGGGAGGGGTTCACCAAATTTGTCCTGCTGGATTCCCAGCCCACTCACAAACCGGAACTTTCAACCATCAAATTTGACGCTGTTCTTGACCATCATCCAGTTACCCAGGGGTGGAATGCAGACTTTGTTGATATCAGGCCTGATTACGGCGCAACAGCCTCAATGCTCACGGAATACCTCAAGGCTGCCAAGATCAAGCCGGCAGTTGCCCTTGCCACAGCACTGTTTTACGGGATAAAGGTTGATACTCAGAATTTTACCAAAAATGCAGCTTCGGCAGATGTTCTTTGTTTCCAGTATCTGTTCAAACATATCAACCAGCAACTGCTGAATAAAATAGAAAACTCTGATTTCAGAAAATCAGAGCTGAAATATTTCAGGGGTGCCATAGAGGCAATGAAGACCAGCAAAAACAGGATATACTGTCATGTGGGTAGGGTTGGCAATCCTGATGTGCTGGTGCTGCTTGCAGATTTTTTCTCCCATGTTTACGAAATTGGCTGGGTTATTGTATCAGGCCAGTATGGAGAGAAGCTAATAGTAATTTTCCGCAGCGATGGTTACAAGAAGGATGCAGGAAAGCTGGCTGCCAGGGTTTTTGGCAAGCTTGGAGCAGCCGGTGGACACAGGGGAAGCGCCAGGGCAGAGATACCGTTAAAGAATATTCCTGATATTGATATGACAACCTTTAATACAAAGGGGTTGCAGAAGTTTTTTAAACAGCACCTGTAAATCGTTCAATCTGGGGGCTTTTTTTGACTCAACAATTTGATGGAGATGTAAAACTGATATGCCCAAAATTCTTGCCATGGTCCTTGCCGGAGGCAGGGTGGATGAACTTGGAGTTCTGACCCATCTAAGGCCCAAATCCACTGTGCCCTTTGGCGGGCTTTACAGGTTTATAGACTTTACGCTGAGCAGCCTGATGCATGCGGGCATTGAGAGGGTGGGGATACTCAGCCAGTACCGTTCCTCCTCACTGGTCGAACATATCGGAAGCGGTGCACCCTGGGACATGATTGGCAGAAACCGCGGGATCTCAATACTTCCGCCTTTTCAGGGCATGCATGATTCGGACTGGTACAAGGGCACGGCTGATGCGGTTTATCAGAACCTGGATTTTATATCTGCCTATAAACCTGACTATGTCCTGATTGTATCAGGAGATCATGTGCACAACATGAACTACACAAACCTTATAGAATATCACCTTGAATCCGGGGCTGATGTCACAGCAGGTTTTGTGGAGGTGCCACTTTCAGGCGCATCCAGGTTCGGGCTTGGAAAAATTGAAGACAGCCACAGGGATGGCGGGAGGCTGCTTGAGTATGTGGAAAAACCTGAAAAGCCGTTGTCAAACTGGGCATCAATGACTACCTATCTGTTCCGTACAGATATTCTCACAGAAATTCTCACAGAAAACGCAGGCTCTGATTCCCATGAGTTTGGCAGGGACATTATTCCTGCCCTTTTGCAGTCAAAAAATATTCATGGTTTCAAGTTTTTCGGATACTGGGCGTACAGCAGGACCCTTGAGGAATATTGGAAGGCAAACATGGATACCCTGGGCAATAATCCTGCAATCAGGCTTGATTCATGGCAGCTCAGGACAAACCTTGACCATGAGGCAATACGGGATCGCGGCCCTGCGCTAATTGGAGCAGACAGTTCAGGTGGTGTAAACAATGTAAGGCTCTACAACGGGGTCCGTGTGGAGGGAATGGTGGAAAACTCCATACTGTTTCCAGGAGTGCATGTGGGGGCAGGTGCAGTGGTTAAGGATTCCATCCTGTTTTTTGATACACAGGTTGGCCCTGACTGCAAGGTCGAGAGGACAATTACCGATATTGGTGTGAGTATTGGTAGAGGATGTAC
>JALWJV010000021.1 GCA_026996955.1 Deltaproteobacteria bacterium | reverse complement strand
TCACAGAACCTTTTCAGGTTTGCCACCCATGCATTCAGTCATGGATGTATCAGAGTCGAATATCCGGATATCCTGGCAGAATTTGTTCTGTCGCAGAAACCGGACTGGGATATTGAAACGATTCGGGAGGTAATGGCCAGCCAGAAGTGGACACGGGTAAACCTCTCTCCACCCATACCGGTCTATATCTTCTATGTTTCAGCCGTTACCAACAGCCAGCAGAACATAATGTTTTTCAGGGATATTTATGGTTATGATGAAAAACTCAAACAGGCAATCCTGGACATGGGACAGTCGCTTTAACGAGATAAAAAACAGCAAAAAATCCTACAACCGCCAAAAACAGTAACAAACCCCGAAAAAACAGCCCAACCATGAACACCAGCCAGCAAAACATTTCCTCATCCAAACCGCCGCTGTACCTCATTGACGGAAGTTCCTATCTCTACCGCGCCTATTTTGCCATCCGCACCCCCATGAGCACATCCTCAGGGCTCCAGACAAAGGCGATCTACGGCGTTACATCCATGCTTCTCAAGGTCCTGAGGGAAAAACAGCCTGAGTACATAGCAGTTGTATGGGATGCCAAGGGCCCCACCTTCAGGCATAAGCTCTATGATCAGTACAAGGCAAACCGCCCTCCCATGCCTGAGGACCTGGCTGCCCAGATACCCTGGGTCAGGAAGGTTGTGGATGCCCTGGGCCTTCCCCAGCTGGAACTTCAGGGGTATGAGGCAGATGACATCATTGCAGCCCTTGCCAGAAAGTGTACAGACCGGGAGGTGATAGTGGTCTCCGGAGACAAGGACCTTCTCCAGCTGCTAAATGGAAACATACGCATATGGGATCCAATGAAGGATGAGGTTATTGACAGTGATGTTTTCAGGGAGCGTTACGGCATTGAACCCTGGCAGTGGCGGGATGTGCTTGCCCTTGCAGGAGACACATCGGACAATATCCCAGGAATCCCCGGCGTAGGAGTCAAGACTGCCATAAAGCTCATAAAAAAATATGGCTCAATAAAAGAGCTGCTCAAAAATATTGACTCAATCAAGGGGAAACTGGGGGAACGCCTGCGAGAAAACCGGGAGCATCTTGATCTGTGGATCAAACTGGTGAGCCTGCAAGATGACCTGCCCCTTGAGCCAGACCAGAAATTCAAAAGGCAGCCAGGAGACCCTGAGGTAATTGAGCCGCTCTTCAGGGAGCTTGAATTCAACAGGTTCATAAACGAACTTGTGCCCCGGAAGCAGACTTTATCTTTTGAAGAATACTCACTTGTTTCAAGCCTTGATGAAGTAAAAAACTTGCGCGCAGAAATCATAAACGCACAAAACTTCACAATTGATACCGAGACCACCAGCGAAGAGCCCATGCGGGCAGGGCTTGTGGGAATATCAATATGCATCAGGCCGCCCAGGGCCGCCTACATTCCGCTTGCCCACCACACAGACCGGAAGCAGCCCGATCTTCAACAGGTTCTTGACACACTCTCCCCTGTTCTTGCAGACGAAAACATCAAAAAGACAGGCCAGAACATAAAGTATGATATGATTATACTGGAAAATCACGGGGCAAAGCTCAAGGGGGCTGCAATGGATACCATGATTGCCTCATACCTGCTAAACCCTGGCAGGAGACGCCACAACCTGGATGACCTGTCCCGGGATATCCTTGGGCATAAGATGATATCCTTCAAGGAAATCACCTCTGGTTCCAGAAAGATCAAGAATTTTGCCGATGTGTCCCTTGAAAAGGCACGGGATTATTCATGCGAGGACGTGCATGTCACAGCACTGATAGCTGAAAAACTTGCAGCACACCTGGAAGAAAAGGGCCTTTCAGACCTGTTCCACAATGTGGAGATGCCGCTTGTGTCTGTGCTGGTTCACATGGAACGGGCCGGAGTACACATTGATATTGAAAAGCTGGAGGATCTTGGAAGGGAGTTTGATCAAAGGCTGAAACAGCTTCAGCAGGAGATATTTGAAATTGCCGGAGAGGAGTTCAACCTCAACTCCCCAAGGCAGCTTGGCACCATACTGTTTGAGAAACTGAAACTCCCCCAGCAGAAGAAGACAAAGAAAAAGACCGGGTACTCCACTGATGTTGAGGTTCTTAAAAAACTTGCAGAACTCCACCCGCTTCCAGAAAAAATGCTCATCTACCGCAACCTTGCCAAGCTCAAATCCACATATGTTGACGGGCTTGAAGCTGCGGTGAATCCTGAAACCGGCAGGATTCACACCTCCTACAACCAGACTGTTACTGCAACCGGCAGGCTGTCTTCAAGCAATCCCAACCTTCAGAATATTCCCGTAAAGACCGATGAAGGAAAAAGGATAAGAAAACTGTTTGCAGCGCCAAAGGGCAGGATGCTGGTATCAGCAGACTACTCCCAGATTGATCTGAGGGTGCTTGCCCACTACTCAGAGGACAAGGCGCTTGTAGAGGCATTCAGAAACGGAGAGGACATCCACAGCCGCACAGCATCAGAAATTTTTGGCGTAATGCCTGAGATGGTTACCCCAGAGATGCGGCGTGCTGCAAAGACAGTGAACTTTGGCATAGTGTATGGCATGAGCGCCTTTGGCCTTGCCAAGGAGCTTGACATCTCCCGCAAGGAGGCAGCTCAGTTCATGGAACGCTATTTTGAGCGCTATCCAGGGGTAAAAAGGTACATGCACGAGATAGTGGAACAGGCCAGAAAAAACGGTTTTGTAACTACGCTTCTTGGCCGCAGGCGCTACCTTCCGGACATTGCTGCAAGACAGAAAAATATCAGGGAGTTTGCTGAACGTACTGCAATAAACACTCCAATTCAGGGAACTGCGGCAGATATTATTAAACTTGCAATGATAAAGTGCCACTCGGCCCTTAAACGCCAGTTTCCTGATGCCCTGATGGTGCTGCAGGTGCATGATGAGCTTGTTATTGAAGCAGACGAAAGGGATACCGATGAGGTTACCGGTCTCCTTAAAGATATCATGGAAAACATCATAGAACTCAAGGTGCCGCTGAAGGTTTCAGCAGGCCACGGCTGTAACTGGGCAGAGCTTAAATCATGATTGGACTGGAAATAAATCGTAACGCCCTTTCAGACAAGGGCTGGGCATTTTACGGGGAAGAACTCAAATATACCTCAAACAGGGAACTTATAGCCGATGAGATAAAGAGAATATACAAGCAGCGTGTATGGCTTGAGATCCGGCACCCTGGATACAAATCTGCCAACACCCTGATACTCTCGCTTAATAAAGGTGAAATTGAGTTGGAGCTTCCTCCTGACTGGCCGGGCAAACACGACACAGTGCTGTTACAGTACAGAATACCCGGAGAGCCCTGGCACTCATTAAGGGTCAGGGTGAATCGTGTTGCAGGTGGCTCAATATTCTTCTCCTTTCCCGATCTGTTCACAATTACAGAAAAACGCCAGTACTTCAGGGTTGAGGTTCCCACAGGTTCCGAGGCAAAGATAATGCTCAAAAAGCGGTCTGCATCAAAGACCACCAGGCGCAGGCGCTCCAAGTTTCTTACTGCAACCATAAGGGACATAAGCGCAGGCGGAATGGCAGTTCACCCCCTGCCAATGCCAGGGGTTATCATGCCCGGAGCCCACACCATGGTGGGCCCTGTGGAGCTTAACCTGAAAATTGATGCAAAGAAGGTTTGGCCGGTTATGGAAATCGAAAAGGCAGAGGTCATCAGGGTAGCTGAAACCATGTTAGGTGACAGGACTGTACCTGTAATGGGTATAAAGTTTCATCTAAGCCGCAAGGAGGAAGAGAATCTCTTTAACTACATCCGGCACAGGGAACTTGCCATTATGAAATCAGGGGTAGAATGAGTCAGCGCCTGATTATACAGCCGCTCTCCCCGCTTTCAGGAGAAACGGTTTTCCTTGAAAAAGGCTCAGAGTTGACTCTTTCCGTGCAGATAACGCTTGGATGCGGCTGTCCAACCTGTGCCGGTGGCAGGTGGGATGCCTCACGGTTCAGGGTCAATGCACACCTGGAAGAGGTGAGTAAGAATGGCAAATCCCATGAAATTATCCTTCAATACAGCGGGCGGGCAAGTGAGTTTGAGGGATCATTTCCTGTAAACTCATTTGGCAAGTACAGGGCTGAAATAGCTGCATCAGACCCTGAGACAGGATCTGCAGGCAGGTGTTATATGGATTTTTCTGTCAAACCCAGATTGAGTGTTTCAACATCTTGAAAACTGTCCTTTTAAGGCAATTTGAAGAAGATAGATCGAAGCGCTCAATACAGGTCAAAAAAGCATCCCGCATAAATTTTGCAGCATCTCCCTCCATACACTTTAAGCCCCCTGCAAGGTGGCAGATTCTGCCTGCTCCACAAGTTGACACTGTCAACATCAGGACATAACATATTTTAATGATTACATTGTAATAATTTCAATACACCATATCCAAGGAGCCTTGACATGAGAAAGAGAAACTTTTTTGTCAATTTGCTTGTTATTATTGTTACGCTTCTTTTAAGCATACCTGCTGTGGCGCAGCAGCCTGCTGACAACTCCGGCAACGGGGGAAGCGCCGCAAACTCCCAGGGAAACACTTTCTTTAATAATCTTTTAAATACAGTTGGTGCGGTCCTTAACGAAAAGCTCCAGGATGAATTTGACCGCTGGCTTGGAAAATATGAAGGAAAAATAGAACAGGTACGTCTGATAGAGCAGACACCTGATTCAATAGTTCTTGAAGTTACCTATCGCGGCATAAAACAGCAGGACGGGGTGTCTGCCAAGGGCGAGGTCCTTCGGGGCGGCATGGTGCTTCCAGGCTTCAGCAGCACCCTTGGACAGGTGCAGGGAAAAAGCGGTATAGCAAGGCTTACCATCACCAGAACAGCGGGCTCCGGATGGGATGCATCAGCCCCGGCAACAGAGACCTCAGACCAGATCAGGCTTTACCTTGTAAGGAGTGACTACCCGGACCGCCACTTCGGGGAGCTAGTTTACGATTTCCCAAAGACATGGGGTGAGGATGCCTACGGTGTGGAAGCAGGGGCAGAAGACGGAGAGGCCATAGAACTTGGTGATGACACAGGCCAGGAAAATGCACCTTCAACAACAACTCCGGTAATAAGGCCGGGCACCATTCTCTTGCCTTCAACAGTAAAACCCGCCCAGACTGGAAACACCGGCTCACAGGCACCAGTTTCTGTGCAGCAGCCTAAAGTACCAACAAATACCGTTCTGAGCCAGGTAACCAGTTACGATCTTTTTCAGAATGCATCAAAGGCCAGGTGGCGCAGCAGCCGGGGCACCCTTACCTATCCGGGCAATCCAAATGACTCCCGCGGTTTTGCAAGGGGAATCGCCCGCGGAAGGGTAACCAACAGGGGAATGACAGCACTGAACATACTTGAAACACACCCGGCATGGAGCGACAACGGCTGGATTGAAGGCCGCTACCCTGCCCTTCTCCTTGGACCAAGGGTACACTTCCTGGCAACCGCATCCTTCCTCCAGGGGGCAACAGGCTCAAACGGTGCAATCTTCAAGGTTTATGTTTACTCCGTTAAAGACAATAAAATGCGCCGGGTTTTTGCAAGGCGTGTAAATCCATCCGATACAAGACACATTGATATTGACCTATCAAGGTGGGCTGGAAAGTCAGTGGAACTGATTCTCCGGGTTGATGCAGGCGGAAACAGTGCCAGGGACTGGGCTGTATGGATAAAACCAAGGCTTGAGCAAAAGTAATGCAGGAGACAAAACACAGGGGGCAACAGGCCATGAGACTCACTCATCTGTTCAGACTGTTTTACAGGCTGCTGCTTTGCATTCCACTGCTTTCTCTCCTTGCAGCAAGTCCAGTCACAGCCTCAGGGGGTACGTCCCCCAGCGTTCACACCCTGAGGCTTAATCCAAACCTTCTCAGGATACGAAAGACAATCCCAAACCTGAAGCTTCCGGAAAAACAGAAGAAGAAAAAGGTAAAACCCGGAGGGCCTGATCCTTCGAGCGCCTTTGACCTTGTGGACATGGTGGATGACGAAGCCCTGGTCTCAGACCTTGAAAAGGTGGCAGGCTGGAATCCCCATCTCCTGTTCCAGGACATTGAAGTCCCCACACTCTTTTACTACCTGCCGCAGGAGCTGAGACTGGTTTATGATGAATCCGGCTATCTCTTCAGGGTGCAGTACAACAGCATGCAGGGGGCAGACAAGGAGTCGGTGCTTGTGTCAATGGAGCTTAAAGCCCCTTATCACAGCAGGGACGTAAAGGTGCTTGAAAAAATTTTACGATCCTACTGGGACCCTGCATCAGAGGTAAAGGCACTGCCTGCATTTGGCGCCCAGGCTGACCTTGAAACATTTACCGCGGGCTTTTCCATTGAGGCAGGCCAGCTTCACCTTACTGCCCCGTCAACACTTCGGCAATCGTGCAACCTTGTGCTCAACCTGACACCTGACCAGGCAGAGGCATTGATTGCACAGGTTTCTTCTGCTGGCGTAAGCGGAAATCTGAATGTCCCTTTGGGGGATCTTCCTGTATCAATTCCCATAGTCCTTGCCTTTGACCGATTCTCCGGAGAGATCCTCGGCGGTCTCAAACAGTGGCAAAACGGCCTGAAGGTTGAACGCATTAAAAACCTTGCCCTTTTTCCTGTAAGGATAAACTCTGTAAATGCATTTAAAAGCCGTGGCAACAGCATTCACCTTGAACGCAAATCCCTTAAAAAACAGGTAATTATAAAGCCCCAGGGCGCAAAATCCTTCCGCATTCCCACTGTGAAAAAACTTTTCGGCTCCGGGGTCATTATGGCATGGCTTGATACGGAAATTATAAGCGACTGTCAAAGCTGCCGCGATTACATAACAAAGAAAATCAGGGGTGGAATCGGCACCTCTCCAATGGAAACAGTCACCTTTGATGTAATCCCCAATGTGTTTGACCAGTATGACCTTTACAAAATAATCATTGAGGTAAAGAGCCGTTACTTCTCGGCTAACGGCAATCATGAAGAGACCAGGGAGCTTGAAATTACTCCAGGCAACCAGAAACCTGTCTCCCTGAACCTCTACATACCATCCGGCATGGATTCCACGCGGTTTGCATACAGGCTGAGGATAATATCCTCTGATGGCAGGGAGTTTGTGCAGGAACAGTGGCAGCAGGGCAAACACAGCAACACAATCGGTACCTATCAACTCAAGCCCATACTCGGTGAGACAGAAAACCGTACCGGATCAACAGGTGCATACGAAAATGGAGAGAACATGGATAGCCCCCATGATGACGGAGACTACGACGACGGCGGATACTATGAAAATTAGGGAGCGCTCCGCACGCTTCTGTTTCTCCGCATGGAAGTGCACTGCCTGGGGGCATGAAGATATGCCAGCAGGACAGTGCTATCCGGCAAAACAAAAGACGCATACAGCCTGCCTGGCTGCAGCGTTCATATGCTGCCTTGTGCTAACGCTTTTCATGCTCCAATCACCATCCATGGCAGCACCTGTTCTCGACAGGTGCATGAATGCGGTTCACACCCGCATCTGCCCGGACAACAGGGACAGCGCAATGTGGTACATCTTCCCTCCTGCCCCTGAAATTGCACTTAAGGAAGATGGTACCCCTGACTACCACCTGTCCCTGTATCACTACGCTGGGAGAAAAGGCACAGGAGATGAGGAAAAATTCTGGGCAAAGGGCATCTTCACCCTGAATATTGTTCGCAAACACCAAAGAAATACCGTTATCAGCATAAGGAAACTGCTCATGCGAAGGGGAATCAGAAAACCCAGACTTCGAAGTATCCCCATCTCCACAGCAAACATAAAACTGGTGTTTGGAAGCTCTGTCACCCGGTACACATCAGGCACCAGGTGGGCAGGAAGCGTACTTACCCTGCCCCTTGACCAGGACATGGCAATGGTCCTTGCAAATGCCCTTGACAAGGGCCCGGCAAACCTGACCCTGATGCTTGACGAAACCGTTAATGGCATAAAGCGTAACGGCAAAGAGTGGGAG